>DATMMY010000455.1:0-19748 GCA_035569515.1 Candidatus Solibacter sp.
CTACTACCATCCTGGCCGCTCGGCCCGCGCCGTGGTGGATGGCCAGACCGTGGCCCAATTCGGACAGCTCCATCCTGACGTCGCCGCGGCCCGCAAGCTGAAGCAGGAAATTTATGTCGCTGAGATCCACCTGGACAGGCTTTTGCAGTTCCCGCTCCGCATGCCTCGCTACCAGCCGCTCTCCCGCTTCCCGGCCGTGGACCGCGATTTCTCATTTTTGTTCAGCGATTCGGTGATCTTCGAAGAGATCCAGTCTGCCGTCCGGGCTCTGAATATTGCCGAACTGCAAAGCTTCCAGCCGGCAGAAATTTTCCGTGGAGGCTCGGTTGCCCCCGGCAAATATTCAGTTTTGCTACGGGCCCGGTTTCAATCCGATGAACGGACTCTCCGCGATGACGAGGTCTCGCAGTGGTCCGCCCAAGTGGTAAGAGCTCTTGAATCACTGGGCGGGACTATCAGGGCGTAGAAACTCTGGAAAGAACTGCCTAGATCAAACCTTGAATTTTCACAAAAAACGAAGCTTTATCATTTTGTCATCCTGAGCAACAGACTCGCGGTGGCGAGTTAAGAGGAAATGAACTGATGGTGAGGGGTAGCGCATTCTATTTAATGAGTGTCATCCCGAGCGTAGCGCCGCGAAGGAGTCGAGCACAACGCATCTGAAAGGCGCGGAGAGAGGGACCCCGACCCTGCTTTGGACTTAAATGCAGATCCAAGGCGTTCTACCCAAATCCCTGAGGTGTTGCCCCAATACACGGCTTTAAAGGTCCATGATTCTACTGCACTTGAAAGCTTGTTCATTAGGAGCAACAGACTCGCGGTGGCGAGTTAAGAGGAAATGAACTGATGGCGAGGGGTCAAGCATTCTATTAATCAGTGTCATCCCGAGCGTAGCGCCGCAAAGAAGCGAGCACAACGCATCTGAAAGGCGCGGAGAGAGAGCCTGTCCTGAGGCAGCCGAAGGAGACCCCGACAGTCCGTCGGACTTAAATGCAATTCCAAGGCGTTCTACCCAAATCCCTCAGGCATTGTCCCATTAGACGGCTTTAAAGGCCCATTGATTCTATTGGACTTGAAAGCTTGTTCATTAGGAGGGCGCGTTTTTTGCGCCCGAAGAGCCTGCCCTGAGGTCCTCCGAAGGGACCTATGCATTCGAATGCGCTGCCGGACTACACTATTTTCTGAAATGCACGTACTACTCAACCAAGAGCGGAGCAAATTATGCAAGAAATTGGCATCTCCGAGTTTAAAGCCAAATGCCTGGCCCTGCTTAATGAAGTGAGCAAGACCAAGAAGCCTATCCGAATCACCCGATACGGCAAACCAATCGCTGAGGTTGTGCCACCATCGCCGGTGCGGAACGGCCAGAAGTTTTTAGGCGCTACCGCAGACAGCTTCGACATCTTGGACAATGATATTGTTGGCCCAATTATTGACTTCACTAAGATGGAGAGCTTCCACGATTGAAGTTGCTGCTGGAGCCAGCGTGATCCCATCGCCTCGCCGCGTTCACGAACATCTGGAGAATACTGGAACGTGTTCTGGTTATTCGCGATCCATCATTCGAAACACACCCGGATCACCTGTTTCAAATCCATTTCATTCTGACGATACACAGGCTCTTTGGAGAACTTGCTGCGCATCCAGTTCCACAGCCATCGCAGACTTGATGCAGTAACTACCATCGAGCGAACAAAAATCACCATTGCTCGCGAGAAATGCTTTTTATAAAAGTGAAACATGGCCCGGTAGGAGTGCGCGCTGTAGTTTCTCATGCGTCCCCCGGAGCTCATGCCGCCGAGGTGGACGATCTCGCCTTGAGGCAGGTAATACATTTTCCATCCGGCGTTCTGGAGCCGTAGGCAATAGTCCATGTCTTCAAAATACATGAAGAACCCTTCATCCAGAAAGCCGACTTGTTCCACTACTTCCCTGCGCAACATCAGGCAGGCGCCGGAGATGTTTTCCACCTCAACGGGAGAGACGTGGGCCTCGTAGGGAGCAAGGTAAGAGCGTATCGTCTTGCCTAGAAAGAAGCCGCACGTCCGCGAAAGCCAGCGCCTGGCGCGATCACCGGAAACGAGCCGCGATACCCCCAGCAGCCGAAAGAACAGGAGGACTGGGCCAGGCCGGTTGCTGATACTGGCCTGAATCGTGCCATCGGCGTTCAGCAGCTTACAGGTAACGGCGCCGACCACAGGGTGGTCACCCAGGAACCGTGCCATCGTCTCCACGGCGCCAGCGCGAACCACCGTGTCACTGTTCAACAGTAGGAAGTATTTCCCTTTCGCCTGGCGCATCCCCTGATTGTTGGCTTTGGAAAATCCAACATTTTGCTGGTTAGGAATTAAAATAACACCGGGAAATTCCTTTTCTACCATGCCGGCGCTGCCATCTGAGGAGGCATTGTCAACCACCACTATCTCGCAGACTTTGCTCTCAGTCTGCATCAGAGAAGTCAGACAATCGCGAAGCAGATTGATGGTGTTGTAATTGACGATGATGATCGAGAGGTGGGTCAAGGGAATGTTCATAGATTGCCGGCTCAAGCGTCAGGATCTTCCGGCAGGCGGCCCCGAGTGATGGCCTGTCATTTTGCCCTCGCCAGCCTGGTACGAAAACCGGCAGCGGCGGAGAGCAGCAGGCTTTTTTCGTTATGGTCCAGCACATAGCCCCATACTGCGGTGGCGAACACCAGCAGGACCAGTCCGCTGATTGCAGCCTGGAAAGCAAACGGCGTTCTGATCCAGGAGAGCGGCAAGAGTACGGCGGGCAGTGCGAGCGTGGCAATGGTCCTTTTCAGAGGTCTCTCGATCATGGCGCGGGGCGAAATAAAATTGAGCTTCAGAACTGCCACAAAGAGAAGCACGGTATCCAGGGCCACGCGGAGAGTCCAGGCCCATGCAGCTCCGGGCAAGCCGAAGCGCGGTAAAAAGAACCACAAGCACACGGCGTAAAAGGGCAGCTCCGCAACGTGGAACTTCGCCGTCAAGTCGGGGCGTCCAAGTCCCTGAAGCAATCCAAAAGGCACAAAGGCGATGCAGTTGATGAGCACCCCAAGGGCCATGATTTGAAGCGTACCGGCGCTCTTGGCGGCAAAATCAGCCCCCAGCCAGATACTCAGTATCTCCCGGGCAAATGCGGCAAGAACCAGCAGTGCCGGCCCGGAAACCAGCAGGACGGATTTCAACGAACGAACATAAAGTTCTTCCAGCCGATCCTGGGACTCGCCCGCATGAAGAGAGCTGAAAGCCGGAAAAACCGTGGCGAGCAGGCTTGCAGGGATCAGCCACATCTTGGTTGCAATCTCGTAGGGAGCGGTGTAATAGCCCACGGCCGCCATGGAAAGCATGGCGCCAATAAAGAAGCGGTCCACATACGTGAGAATCGGCCCAATGAGGTTTGAGACGGTCACCCACCCGCCGTAAATGAACAGGGGCCGCACTAATTTTGCCTCAAGAACAAACCTGCTCCGTAGCACCGGAAAGAACTTGAAGCAGAAGCCCAGAAAAGCAAGAGCTGCAGCAAACCGCGCCGCAACCAGTAAAAGAACGATTCCCGGCAGGTGAATACCCAACGGTATGCCCAGTACCGGAAGCAGGAACACTGAGATGGTGGCAGGGATCTTTATATAGTTGACAATGGCAAAGTGCTGCCCGGCTTCCAGCACTCCCCGCAAAGAATTACTGGCGATAATCAAGGGCAATGAGCCGGCGAGAATGAACAAGACGCTTTTGGTCTCCGCTATTTGCGCCGGAGAGATCTTGAGCATCCTGCTTACCAGGACGGGCGTGACCGCTGCAAGCAATACCGCCGCTATCAAACCAAACGCCACCTGCGACATCAGCGACGTCCAAAACAATCCCGGTAAGCGATGCGTGTCACCACGGCCCAGACACTCAGCCACATATTTGGTTGTAGCGCGGCCGAGCCCAAGATCAAACTGTCCCACATAGCCGAGCAGGGCCCAGGTGATCGACAGGATGCCGAAACGCTCCACGCCCAGGTAGCGCACGAGCCAAGGTATGGTCAGCAAGCCGACCAGCAGAGGACAGCCTTGGCCGATCAGGTTGACGATCCAGTTGCGGGTTATCAACTTTCCCGTGATTTGCTGTTGATTCATGCGGTTACGGGTTCATCCCTGAACCTGGGCTTTGGGGCATGCCCTGGATTCAAGGGTTGTCCCCAGCGCAGGGAATGTATATCCGAAAACAGTTCCGTCACTTGGACGAATAGCCGTTTCCAGCCGCAACGGCCTCCAGTGCCGCCGGGGGGCCGGCTTTCCGATCATTGCGGCTCTTCCGCCAGTTAACGCGTGGAAGGAGCAACGACGGATCAATTTTCTCGCGAAATTGGACGGCGATATTCAGCAGCGAATCCAGCAACGATTCGGAGAGCAGATGCGGCTTCAATCCGAGATCGGCGAGCTTCGTATGCTTGGCGTTGTAATAGTGCTCCTCCATCTCAACACGGGGATCGGGGAGATGATCGATGCTCACGTTCATTCCCAGGTTCTTGCCGGCCGCCTGGACCATCCTGGCCAGCTCCAGCACGGAGAACTGCTCAGTAAACTGGTTGAATACTCGAAACTCGCCGCGTTGCGCCGGATGGAGACAGGCCAGTTCAACGCACCGGACCGTATCGCGAATATCAAGGAAGCCGCGGGTCTGGCCGCCTTTTCCATAAACCGTGATGGGATGGCCAATTGCCGCCTGAACACAGAAACGGTTGAGGGCCGTTCCAAAGACTTCGTCGTAGTCAAAGCGGTTCACCAGCGACCCGTCCATGGCCACTTCATCGGTAACGGTACCGTAGACGACGCCTTGATTTAAGTCCGTTGCCCGCAGGCCCCAGATCTTGCAGCAAAAGGCAACGTTGTGACTGTCATGAACTTTGGAGAGGTGATAGAAGGAGCCGGGCTGCTTGGGAAATGGCAGAAAGTCTTCACGTCCATTGTGCTGGATCTTGATGAAACCCTCTTCAATATCAATGTTGGGCGTACCGTATTCTCCCATGGTGCCCAACTTCACCAAATGACATTCAGGCTGAAATTCCTTGATGGCAAAGAGCACATTCAGAGTGCCAACCACGTTGTTGACCTGCGTGAAGACCGCGTGCTGGCGGTCAATCATGGAGTAAGGAGCGGCGCGCTGTTCTGCGAAGTGAACCACAGCTTCCGGCTCAAAGGCTTTGAAGACCGAACCCAGAAATTCATAGTCCGTGACATCGCCAACGAACGACTCTATGGTATTTCCGGTAAGGCCTTGCCATGAACGAAGACGCTCCGGAAGAGGAGCAATGGGAGTAAGAGTCATGGCGCCCAGTTCATGGTCCCACAGACGGCGCAGAAAGTTATCGGCGATAGCGATTTCATGTCCCTTGTTGGAGAGATAGAGCGCAGTGGGCCATCCACAATAACCGTCGCCTCCCAAAACCAAAATCCTCATTGAGCAGTTCCTCCCTGTGAAACGCAGATTCAGTTTAAAAATGCAAAAGTGCTGATTATTTTAACAATTGAGACACGACCGGGTCGCTGGCAACGCAGACTGATGCGAGATTATGTGCGTCCACCCGGTTCCACCCCAACATCACCAGACTTGTGTCCTGAAGACCAATAGAACTTGAACAGTTGCAGATGAGCGGCATATTGTGAATTTTCTTTAGCCCGCTCGACAGCTTCCATCACAAACACTGCGATTACGGCGCCCAGCAAAGCAAGCGCCACCACCAGAAGCGCTATCAGCAAACGTATCAGCCAATCGCGCACCTGAACTTCAGGGCGCACAGCCTTGTCAACGACCTGGATGATGGCGGCGTCCTTGGCCTCGTCAATCCTGGCAACCTCGTATTGCTTGATCAAAAGCTCGAACAGCGCCTCGCGATACTTCACTTCGCGCAGCCGGCGGAGGTATTCCAGGCCAGCTCCCGGCACTCCTGACAGGGGGACGTTAGCAACGGACCTGCCTCCCTGTCCGCGCTCGAAGTTTGCGACTTCACCGCGCAGCGCCGCCACCTCGTGCTGGGCGCGAACCAAATCCGGATTTTCCGGGGTTGCGAATGAACGCATGGCCTCCACTTCCGCCTCTTTGGCCGCAACCTGGGCACGCAAGGTCATGTAGGCTTCAATCATGGCTTTCGCCTGGCTGTCGAGTTGAAGCATTCCGGTGGTCTCTTGCGTCTGCTTGAGAGCAAGTTCGGCTTTGGCAAGATCATCACTGGTGCCCTGAACTTCATGCTCAAAGAACATCCGCCGCCGGCCGGCCTCCGTGACCGCAAGCGTCTGGGTAAGGGTGCGGAGTTGGTCAACGTAACTATTCGCCAGGTCAGCAGCCCGTTCGGGAACACGGTCGCGTACGGCAATTGAGATCACACCCTCTTTACCTGCCTGGATCTCCGTTCGTTCTTCCAGTTGCTTGCGAGTGTCAACCAGCGTTCCCTTGCCATACACCTGCATCAGCGAAAACTTCTTGATAAGCTCGTCCGCTATGGTGCGGCTCTTGAGCAGAGCAACATAGAGATCGCTGGTGGTATGCAACCCCCCAACATCTTTTCCGGCCAGAGCAGCCAATGGTCCCAACTGGCTCAACATGGCTGTAGCGATTGATTGGCTTTGCTGGGGAGGCAAAATTCGTGTGGTTGCCTCATACCTCTTGGTCATCACCAGAGCAACAGCTACACCAGCCAACACTCCCACGGCAAGAGACTTCAAGATAAAGCGTTTGCGCTTTGCCAGAACAATCAGAAGCTCCAGCATTCGAAATTCTGTGGGCTGCTCCGAAGGAAATTTTGGCAGCTCTTCCAATTGGAGCCCTGAGCCCGATTCTTGTCTGCTTTCCACCTGTTACCTTTTCAATAGAATTTCGTCTGGAATGCCAGGAGAACAAAGACCCGATAAGTTATGAGCAAGCCAGGAGCGGTTAATCATGAAGGATATATCCGTTTAGATTTACCGTCCAGCTCACTGCAAATTAGAGTTCCTTTAGGTCAGTTTGGGTCTTTGGTCCGATGGCCGTGTCCAAATATACCGCATGGAATGCATTTTTCCATAGGCCAATTCGCGCGATGGAGGAATTTCAGCGTTCCAAGGTTTTCTAACTTGATCTATGCGGCAGTGCGGCTCATTTGGTGAACTCCAGCACTGTCACCCAGGCATAGCGGCGCAGCCTGGGGAACCGCTCCAGGAGAAGAGCATCGACTCTTTGAAGCTTCTTGATCGCAGACCGAATTATTTGGCTGCGGCTTTTCCACTTGGCCATTGGGTATAAGACAGGCGAAAGCAGGTGAAATTGCCATGACCGGGCGCTGGAAAATCGGGAAGATAGAAGCCTGATGGCAGCAAGATCGAGCCGGCAAACCATAGACTCCCTTTTCCGCTTGGAAGGACGCAGGCGGTGCAGCTTCAATACTGGATTTTCCGCCATGGTCTCCATCGAGAATAGAATGCGTCCCCCGGGTTTCAAGACACGCTTGCATTGTTGCAATACCCGCTCTTTATCGACCCACAGCAAGACGCTGTTGGCCAGAATCAGGTCGAACCAATCGTTCGGGAAGTCCAGATTATGCGCATCCATGCAACGGACAAAGACCCTATCCGACAGATTGGCCCGGTTGATATTCTCCGTTACCTGAACGATGCGCTCCTGCGCAATATCGATGGCCCACACTTCATTTGTCTCTCCGCTCAGCATGATTGAATTGAGACCGTAGCCGCATCCCAGGTCCAGCACTTTTAGTCCACAATCTATGTTCTCAAGCAATCGGGAAACGAGCAGGTGCGGCTCCAGGAAGAAGTCGGCTGGGCCAGGCCCTTGTGCCGGGCCAGTACTATGGATATCGGAGCTGGAATCAAACCAGGCAGCAATAGCATTCAGGTTGACGGGAACGCCGTTAACTCGATTACCGTTGAATGCGACTTGCGCCGAAGCGCTGTACTCTATTTGCTCCTTGCTTAAAACTTCACGATCGTCGATCAGGCCAGAAGTCGAGTCTGTCACAGTCATTCGTCAATGAACACCAGCTCTTGCAATTAGTTGCTCGCAAGAGCCAAAAAACTCACAGCTGACAAGGCCATGCCCTTTGGAGTGT
This sequence comes from Candidatus Solibacter sp., assembly GCA_035569515.1. Taxonomy (GTDB): domain Bacteria; phylum Acidobacteriota; class Terriglobia; order Terriglobales; family Acidobacteriaceae; genus Angelobacter. The sequence continues at coordinate 8,086 of DATMMY010000455.1, forward strand.
TTTTAGAGCGGCGGAGTTTTCGAGATCTATCGACCGCAGCCGGGGGGCTGCACTCCACTTTTCGGAATCGGATGGTAAGATTTCCTTGCGGCTACGATTGGTTGCGCCTGGCGGATGCCGCAAAAGTTTCTCCCCTGCGCACATAGTGACGCTCAAAGTATTGTTGATATTCACCGCTGAGGATCTCTTCCAGCCAAGCAATGTTTGCCTGATACCAACGGAGCGTCTCTGCCAGTCCCTCGTCAAAAACCCACATGGGCGACCATCCCAACTCGTCCTTTAACTTTGAGCAATCCAGGGCGTAGCGGCGGTCATGGGCGGGACGGTCGGTAACAAACGTCAGCAGGTCTTCCGGACGGTCTACCGCTCTGAGGATCTTACGTGCGACGCTGATGTTCTCCAGTTCGCATTCGCCCCCAATGTTGTAGACCTCGCCCTCCTGTCCCTTGCGGAGAATGAGATCAAGGGCCCGGCAGTGGTCCTCAACATGAATCCAGTCGCGCACCTGCCGCCCGTCCCCGTATACCGGAAGATGCTGGCTCGCCAGGGCTCGCGAAATCATCAGCGGAATAAACTTTTCGGGGAACTGGAAAGGGCCGTAATTGTTCGTGCATCGGGTGACCACCGCCGGAAACCCATGGGTCTTCACTGCGGAAAGGACGAGCAGGTCGGATGCCGCTTTGCTTGCAGCGTAAGGACTGGTAGGCGCGAGCGGAGAACTCTCGCTGAACTTCCCTTCCGAACCAAGACTTCCATACACCTCATCGGTGCTCACGTGCACAAAGCGGGAAACACGGCTGGCGCGGCACGCATCCACAAGCCGCCAACTCCCTTCGACATTGGTCTTAACGAAAGGAGCGGCGTCCTCAATACTGCGGTCGACGTGACTTTCCGCCGCAAAGTGCATGACCGCGTCGCAGCCCTTGGCAACCTCCACCAATGCCGGGTCAGTGATATCCATGCGGACAAACTGGCAACGGGGGTCATCCAATGCGCTGCCGAGATTACGCAGGTTGCCGGCATAGGTCAGTTTGTCCACCACCAAAATCTCATCGGTAAGATGATTGCGCAGCACATGATGAACAAAGTTGGAGCCGATGAATCCCGCACCACCAGTAATCAAGATCTTCACGCTTTTGAACCTGCGTGGGCAACGTCAACGTTGCTCAATGCTTTTTCCCGGACCATATTGCTGGCCCGCCACAGGGACTCAAACGTGCCGGCATCGGTCCACCAGCCCTTCAGAATGTCATGGGCAAGCTGGCCGTCACGGAGATAGGAGTTGTTGACGTCGGTAATTTCATACTCTTTGCGCCCGGAGGGCTTGAGATTGCGGACGCGGTCGAAGACAGTCCAATCGTAAAAGTAAATTCCGGTCACAGCATAACTGGAGCCAGGAACCTTAGGCTTTTCTTCGATCCTGATGATTTTTCCATTCTCGATCACCGGGACGCCGAAACGCTCGGGATCAGGCACTTCTTTGAGCAGTATCCGCGCTCCCCGCTCCTGCTTTTCGAACTGCTGCGCCGCTTCCCGGATATCGCCCTCAATGATGTTGTCTCCCAGGACTACACAAATTTTTTCCTCACCGGCAAAATGTTCCGCCAGCCGCAGCGCATCGGCAATGCCGGCCTCGCCTTCCTGGTAGGCGAAATTGAGCTGGTGCAATCCAAAATCTTTCCCATTCCGCAGGAGTCGCAGGAAATCTCCGGCGCTGCTGCCTCCAGTAACGATCAAGATGTCGTCTATTCCGGCATCCACCAGTGTTTGCAGGGGGTAATAGATCATCGGCTTGTCGTAGATCGGCAGCAGATGCTTGTTCGTTACCCTCGTCAATGGGTAGAGACGTGAACCAGTCCCTCCCGCCAATACCACACCTTTCATCTGACCTCCAGCTACCGGCTTCTTGGGGCGCAAGACTAATGGCTTGCCGAAAAATTCGCACTTTCGATCTTGGTTTCTGTCAGGGCACAGCTTGTCCTTGAGGCGAGCTTGCGAAGCCAAAGGAAGTTTATGCGTGCCGCAAAGCCTTTAAATCAACTGGGCTTTTAGCCCCTGCAGGTCCAAAGCGAGCACGAAAGACTTTCCCGCAAGCTGTAAGGCCATGTCAAGCGCTGGGAAAGACACAGCCCAGGGCGGTGTGCTTATGGGAACAACACTTTGGCAGCTGCAGCGCCAATCACAAATTGCGAAATAACCAGCGTCCAGTCTCGCAGACCTCGGATTGTAGTTCCCTTGTCCAGTTTCTCAGGAACCACGATCGTATCTCCGGGCATGAGTCTGAGATTGTTGAAGTTGAGCCCAATCAATCTGGAATGCTCCTGCCGGCTTACAGTGGAACCATCGGCCCGAATGACGAAGGTGCGGCCCTTGTCTCCGCTGCGCTTGGTGCCTCCTGAAAGGCGCAGGTAATCATTGACCGTCTTGCCCGCCTTAAGGATAAAAGCGTTGTTGCTATAGACCGCCCCAATTACATTGACGACCGCGGGACGAAATGGCACTAACAGCCGGTCTCCATCTTCCAATACCAAATCAGGTAGCATATCCACGCTGTTGGCGCTGGGCTTCACCTCCAGCACGATGCGTCCCGTGGCTCTTAGCTGCCGCAGCTTGTCCAAAAGACGGCGCTGTCCCTCCTGCGACTGGCGCTCCGCCACTGATTCTTCGCCGGTCAGGGCGCGTTGCCCACCGGCATTTCGCTCAATGGACTTCTCCAGATCGTTAATATATTCATCCAGCCGCCTTTGCTGGTCTTCGCGCGTGGATTCGCGGGTGAATTCAGAACCGTACAGATATGCCTGAGGCGTTATACCTCCTGCACGCGAAATTACATGGCGCAGCGTTTCTCCCGGTGCGACCTGATAAACGCCGGCGGAGCGGAATTCTCCTTCCAGACGCACAAATTTGGCCTGCTGCCCGATCGGTACCTGCATGTCGGCCTGCGAAAATATTGTGAGCACATCTCCGGGCATCAACGTCAGGTTCTGCGCCTCAACCCCATCGATGGCCTTTCCAAGATTGAAGGGCACTAAATGAAATGTGAGATCGGCGGGATCCAGGCGCTGGATTACGGCATATTCCCAATTAATTTCCGCCGTGGAGCGCTTGACTTCGTTCCTGAGCTCTTCCTGCTTGATTCTCTGTGCTTCAATCCTTCCAACACGGTCGGACAAGGCAACCTGGGAGCCGGCGCCGCCCGCGGTCCCCGCCTGGCCGTTTTGGAGGGCGCGGGCACGAGCAACAGCATCTTCCTGCTGGTTCGGGGAAGGTCCACTGGACTGTTGCGCGGGAGAGCCGGAATCACCGGGAGGACGCGCAGTATTATTCTGAGAAGATTGGGACCGATTGAGCTCTTCCGCCAGTTGGAAACTTTCACTCGCTGGATTCAGGGCAAGCTGGTTCTGGCGTTTCCAATATTCGTAAGGAACGAGAAAATCGCGATTAGGAATCAGGTCTTTCACGCGCATGCCCTCCCGCCAAGGGTAGCGCCCAGGCACCGCCACGTTCCCACGCAGGGTGATCGCATTCTCGAACTTGGGAGAGATGTGGAGGAAGCGGATCACATCGCCATCCTGCAACTCTCGCTTGAGTCCGTCATCGGAGAGCGAGAATTCGTCGGCCTTGCGGAAATGGCGGTCATCAATTCGCTCCATGATGGCCCGTTGTCCGCCAGCCGTGGTGGTCAGGCCGCCGGCAAATCCAATCACGTCACCCAGCGTGTCATGATCTTTCAATTCAAAAATTGCGGGAAGGTTAACGCTTCCTGCCAGGGCCACGAGCCGCCCCACCGGAGGCACATAGATTACGTCGCCCGGCAGCAGTTGAGCGTCTTTGGATTTGTCGCCGTTGGCGAGTAAGTCGTAAAGATCAAAATTGGTGACCACTCTTCCGTTGCGCTTCAACTGGATGTGGCGCATTGATCCGCGTTTGGAAGGACCTCCGGAGACGAAGAGCGTATTGACCAACGTGCTCAACGAGCTGACGGTATAAGATCCCGGTCGCCTCACCTGACCCACAACAAAAACCTGGATCGAGCGAAGCCGTCCCATGCTTACATTCAACTCAAAATTTTTAAATACACGCCCTATCGAAGCTCTCAGATGGTCATTGAGCTGGTCGTAGCGCACGCCGGCAACGCTGACGGAGCCTACCTTGGGGATATAGATCGATCCGGTGCGATCAACCGTGGCCCTGTAATTGACGTCAATCTGCCCCCAGGCCCGGATCAGCAACTCATCCCCAGGGCCAACTAGGTAGTCAGGCGTAACCGGAACGCGATCCAAAGGGGCGAAAGTTGACGGGACCTCATCAAACAGATCTTGTCCAAAAATTCGCAAGTTGTATCCCAGCGAGCTTGCGACGAACTCCTGGAACTCAATATCCGGCTCCGGAGGCAAAGGCATCAAATTTCTTTGGTTGATAGCCTGCAACGCCCGCAGCCGTTCCTGGTCCTGCTCGAAGATTTCCTGTCCGGGAGGCACATTCGTAATCTGAGTGGGATCGGAACGGATTTGCCTCGGGATGTTTTGCATCTGTCCCATTCCAGCAGGCTGCTGGGCCGTATTTTCCTGGGTCTGCCCGGTCTGCGATTGAAAGCGCGGATCCAACGTCTGCGATAAAGCAGAAGTTTGAACGGCAAGAAGAAGGCAAAGAATAAAGGTTGGTCTGGGCAAAATTATCCGGTCCAATGACAAAATCCTGTGAGGGGATTTTTAAAGGTTCTCAGCATATCAAAATGTATTCAGGTTTCCCATGCATTGTAACCTCAAAACAGGAAGTTGAGAGTTAAAACAGACAGTTGAGAGGCTTTCTGTTGATTTTCAATTAAGCAATTACCAAATTGCCCAATTACCAAATTCTCAGTCGAGGATGCACTGCATAGACCAGAACGAGAACAGAATTCTCGTTACAACCAGCATGACGACCTAAAGGATCCGGCCTACTCCCTCAACCCCCAACTCCACCACGTGCAAGTTGTCCCCTTGAACATCGAGTATCGTGCAAGAGCAGTTCTCCGGACGGAAGCAGGTCACCCGGTCATCTTTCAGTGCGTGCCCTACAGCTACATTGATGACGACGAAGTGGGTGACCACGACTGTATCTTGTGTGAGTTCCACCAGAGTCTTAAGTACCCGGCTTCGCCAAAGCTCCACGGATTGCTCCAGGTCCGGCCAACGGCCCTGAAGCACGTTTTTCAACCATTCAGCCCGATGCAGCGGAGTCGTGGAGGGTGATGGAATTTCGCCGACCCCAGGCTCGACCCGCGCTTGTATCCCCCAACCGCGCTCAATGGCAGCTGCGGTCTCGCGGGTGCGCCGCAGAGGGCTGGTCAGCAGGGGCAACGGCCCTCTCGGCATGAGCGATGCAGCCATGGCCTCGGCTTGCTCCCGCCCCAAATCATCGAGGCCGGGATCAAGGTCGGTCTTCCAGCTTCCCGTGGCCTTGCCATGACGAACCAGATAGAGCCGCGCCATTATTCGACTTGTCCTCGCTCTTTAATTTGTCATCCAGCTTAACAGGCTCTGGAGAAAAGAAGTACGCGGAAAAACTTACTTCTTCCTGGCATGCGCCTGGCGCGAATAGCGATTCAGCTTGTTGTAGTCCACCATAAATACTCGCAGGCCAAAAGTATTGGTGGTCTTGGTATATCCCGCCACCAGTTGTTCTTTGTAGTGGTCCAGATAGAAGTCGAATGGATCTTGGGGATTGGCGTCAATCAGCACCATGTCTGTGTCATTCATGGTGAGCTTTCCAAACTGCAGGCGATTGCCGCGATAGGCCATGTAATTTTGCGCCGCCACATTTTCCCATCTGTGCTTCCGCGGTTCACCAAAGATTTGCACAATGTTTTCTCCCTCAAGGCGTACCGAGGTCACCCGGCCGGTAATGTGCGGCGGTGGAAGCGCTAATTTGGGATCGAGAACCAGATCGTCTTTCTCCGCCTTCAGCCCGCTGATCTTGCCCGTCTTGACCAGATCGGCAATCTCCAGTCCAAAGAGGTCCATAAGGCCTTTAACCGGCAGATGCATGGCCCGGATTTTTTCCGCATGCAGCCGGATATTTCCGTCCTCAGTAACGCCCAGGATGCTCTCCGTCTCAAAACTGATATCGCCTTTGCTGGGTAGTTTGCCTTTGATTTTCACGCGCCCCTTTTCGATCTTCAACGAAACCTCTTTGTATGGGAGCATCCTTGCGCGCAAAAACATATTGGTTCAGCACATTGGCCATGGACTGCAAAGGAATGGCTATCTCCGCGGCATCAATGTGCAGGACGAAGGAGTTCTTGTCCTCAAACACCGGAAGCTCCGCGCTACCTGTGGGTACCAGTTCACCACCAAGCTGCCGGATATGAATGGCCACGTTGTCTTGAAAATGGTAGAGCACGTTGCGCATCTGCACCTGGACGGCGTCGTCAGTCGAATGCTTGCCGGGAACGTTTTTTTGCTCCGGGACACCTGGAGCAAACAGAAACATGCTGAGAATCATCCAGGAACTAGTGCCGAGAAGTTTTCGAAAACACCTCATTGCAGATTCCAATCCAGATTCGAATCAATGATTAAGACTCACGAAGTCAATGGACGGGTTGGTTGAGCGGACGTAATGAAGAGAATTGCAGAGGGTGAACGCCGCAACCTAAAGCAACGGGTATATCAGCGGCCATCAGTCAAAATCAGCGTCGTCAGCGTTGAGGTTTTGCTCGCAGCTCGATGTGACCTTCCTGCTACGGATCAATCTGCACTACATCAAAAGCTTTTCCGACGATAGTAATCTGCGTGGCAGTCAGTGCATCGGTGGTTGTATCAAAGATATCCAACTTGCCGCCTTCACATACATAGACAACGTTGCGATTGGAGATGGGTTGGATTCCGGTCACATCGAAGGTATTACGCGGGGCCCCAAATGCCGGAATAATAACGGCGTTGGAAGTTGTATTGAAGATCGTCAGGCAGCCTGTAGTGGTGCCCGGAGTGGAACCGGCGGACGTCGTGCAGGCGGATGCGCCAATATAAAGCCGATTATTGCTGCCCATACGCATCTTCGTGTGCAAGCCGTCGGTGATAGCTACGGGGGCCGAAGCTGTCATGCTGCCGGTGTTGATTGCCTGAACTGTGCCTGTGGCGCTGGCCAGGGGTGTTCCCGCAACGAACAAGGTAGAGCTGTTCAGCAGGCCGGCTGTGGCTGCGGAGACCGCCACTTTGGGACTGATGACCGGAACTGCGCCGCTGAAATCTACTGAGACAACGCTGGGAGCGGCAGTGCCCCCGCATCCAGTTCCACAATTAAGAATAAAGGCCTTGGTCTCGCTCGCGTTGAATACTCCGGTAAATGGCTGGTCTCCCGCTGTCAGGGCAATCGGAGTGACGGTCTTGCTGGCGATATCGATGACCGAAAAGGCGTTGGCGTTGGCGCCGGCCTGGTTTTGGGGATCGTCGCTGAAAGCCAGCAGTTTGGTTCCGTTGGGGCTCAGAACGAGCCGACTCACGCTGGGAACGTTCACCGTACTGAAACTGGTGTCTGCGACACTGGTAAATGCGACAAAACCCGAGTTACGCACAGCTACAAAAAGTATCTTGCCGTCCTGACTTACAGCCACATCCTCCGGCCTGGAAGGAAAAACCGGCTGTGGCCCGGCCTGCTCTTTGGCGTTGTCGAACAATCCAACGTTGGATCCGGTATTACTGATGACGGCCGTGACCCCTCCATTAGTAGTCATTTGTGAAGCGCCGAAAACCGTGAAGCCGCCGCCCGCGAGCACGTCAGTGGTCGCGTTCAATAAGCTAACGCTTCCTGACTGCTGATTGGAGATCAGCACGCGCTTCTTGATGCCACTGGTTGGTGTAGTCGTGCTGCTGGGAGCCTTATATCCGCCGCAGCCAGCAATCGAAGCCGCCAGCATGGCAATTCCAAGTGTCAGGATGGAGGGTCTGAGAGCTATCACTTTAGCCGAAACAGGTTTCATGGTGGTGAGAGTGAAATTATAGCAGAGCGGTTTTTGGCACACGTCTTCACGCAAAATGACCCCACTGCTGGCCGCTCAAAGCACGAGTTGTCCTCTGTCCAACTCTGTGGCCTCTGTACTACTATCCGTCAAATTCTGCTCGTGCTGCGAAGATTTTCTTTGCTTTTCCTTCGTGTCCTTGGGATTTTTCTTCGTGTTCCTTTGTGGTTAAGATGTTGGTTTTCCTTTGCGGCCTTCGCGTCCTTTGCGGTGAACGGGTTTTGGTAGTGGCTCTGCTACGCTGTGGTGGTGGTTTTGACTCTTTCTAAAGAGCGCTGTTCGACAGAGCCGCCCCGATATTGGTCAGGGGAGTGCTGGTAAGGTATTCTTGTTTTGAAAGCTCTTCATGCCAAATGACTTGCTAAGCCGATTGAAAGAAGGTCCCGTCCTTTGCGACGGGGCCATGGGGACCCTTCTCTATGCGAAGGGAATCTTCATTAATAAGTGTTACGACGAGCTGAATCTCACCCAACCCGATCTGATCCGCGGCATTCATCAGGAATACCTGAATGCCGGCGCAGAGGTCATAGAAACCAACACGTTTGGCGGCAATTCGTTCCGTTTGGCGCGATACGGGTTGGTTGACAAGCTGCGCGAGGTCAACCTGCAAGGTGCCCGCCTGGCCCGCGAAGCCGCCGATTCGTTCAATGCAAAGAAGGCTACCTCGGCGCTGGTGGCGGGCTCAGTTGGGCCAATAGGAGTCCGTATTGAGCCGCTGGGCAAGGTGTCCAGAGAGGAAACCCGCGAGGCATACCGGCAGCAGGTAACGGCATTGCTGGAGGGCGGAGTTGACCTGATCATCCTGGAAACGTTCGGATACCTGGAAGAGCTGCACCAGGCCTTTTTGGCGGTGCGCGATGTGTCGTCCGATGTTCAGGTGGTGACTCAGGCCACCATTGATGAGGAGGGAAACTGCCTGGATGGCGCCAGCATTGAAACCTTTGCCGTCAAAGCGGATACCTGGGGTGCAGACGTTATCGGCTGCAATTGCAGTGTGGGTCCTGTGGCCATGCTGGAAGCCATTGAGCGCATTCGCCGGGTCACTGAAAAGCCGCTTTCTGCCCAGCCCAATGCCGGAATCCCGCGCAACGTCGAAGGGCGCAATATTTACCTGTGCTCGCCCGAATACATGGCCAGTTACGCTCGCAAGTTCGTGAACGCGGGTGTTGCTTTTGTAGGCGGATGCTGCGGCACCACTCCTGAGCACATCAAGGCCATGAAGTCCGCCCTGCGCGCAGCCGACATCAAAGGCAGAACCGGAGGATTTCAGGTAGTCACTGAGCGCCAGCGCGAATTAAGCGTGGTCCCCGCTTCCCTGGCCCAGCGCTCCGCCGTTGGCAAAAAACTGGCGGCCGGTGAATTCGTGACCATGGTGGAGATCGTGCCGCCCAAGGGAGTGGATTTCCGCAAAGAGATTGAAGGCGCAAGATACCTGAAGTCCGCCGGTATTGATGCCATCAACATCCCTGACAGCCCTCGCGCCTCCGCCCGTATGAGCAATCTGGCGCTTTGCATTCTGGTGCAGCAACAGGTGGGAATAGAGACCATTCTTCACTTCACCTGTCGCGACCGCAATGTGCTCAGCATGCAATCTGAACTGCTGGGCGCCTACAGCACCGGGATTCACAATCTCATCTGCATCACCGGAGACCCGCCCAAGCTCGGCAACTATCCGGATGCCACTGCGGTTTTTGACGTGGACGCCATCGGCCTGGTCAACATTGTCCATAACCTGAATTGCGGGCTGGATATCGGCGGCAATCCCATTGGTACGGGGACCCAGTTCGTGATCGGCATCGGCGCAAACCCTGGCATCGTCAATGTTGATGAAGAGGTCCGCCGCTTTGAATACAAGGTGGAAGCAGGGGCCGACTATGCTGTGACCCAGCCGGTCTTTGATATCGGCCTGCTGGAAACATTTCTGCGCCGCATTGAACATTGCCGCATTCCCGTGCTGGCCGGCATCTGGCCCCTGGTCAGCGTGCGCAACGCGGAATTCATGAAGAACGAGCTGCGCGTCTCCGTGCCCGACTCCATCGTCGAGCGCATGGGCCGCGCCGCGAACGCGGAGGCTGCCCGCACAGAAGGTATCCAGATCGCCCGCGACATGCTTCACCAGGTGCGAGGATTGGTGCAGGGCGCCCAGGTTTCGGCTCCGCTGGGCCGTTATTCTTCAGCCATTGACGTGCTGGAAATAGAGAGTCCCGCATCTGCGGGAAAGTAATTCGCTTCATTCAGCACCCTCCAGATCTGCAATTATTGCTTTGATAAAAAAATAATTCCAGAATGCCTCTTGAATACCGGCGTAGAATGAGTTAATGAATTTTGGAGTTTGGCATTGGCCCGATTTGAAGACTGTCTTCAGCGCTTAGAACAAATTGTCGATGAGCTCGAGAAAGGCAATGTGCCGCTTGAGCAGGCGTTGAAACTGTTTGAAGAAGGAGTCCAGGTTTCTGCATCCTGCCGCAAAGAGCTGGAGGAGGCGGAGGGCAAAGTTGAGATCCTTCTCAAGCAGAACGGAAAGTTGCAGCCTGAGCCTTATGAGGCTCCTGCCGAAAAGGCCCAGGTAACCAGAAAGTAAGTTTTTCCCCTGAAATCTGCGGGCAATCCGCAGCAACCAACTTCCGGCAAAAAGCATTCTGCTTTTCGCCGCAGCCAGGAAGGAGGGTGCTCGATTTGAAACCACTCAGCGTTGTTGTAGCTCATTGCAGTGCCAAGGCCGCGGAATCCCTGGCCCGGTCTCTGCACAACCATTTCCGGCTCGTAAATGTGGCCCACGACTTCGGTGAATTGCGCAATTCCATTCCCCAGCACCGCGCCGATGTGGCGGTCGTGGATCTGGAGTTGGCCGGTCTCTCTCAAGTCCAGCAGCTGCATCAGGAGTTCGGCACAACCACCACCATCGTCTGTACCCATCGCCTCGCTGACGAGAAGATGTGGATGGACGCTCTGGCCGCCGGCGCCGCAGATTGCTGTAACGCCTCAGATATACGCGCCATTGTCTTGGCTGCCACCAGCACAGAATTCTTGCCCCATGCCCACGCGGCATAATCGGCTCTTTCTCTGGCTCCTCCCGTCCAGAGCGAAAGGGAGCGCAGAAATTGCGCTCCCTTTTTCGTCGTGAATTGCTTTGAGCTATACCCGCGTTCCTGCAGCTCTCTCGAAAATCTTCGCATCAGCTAAGGCTCAGACTAAAGACTAAGGGCTAAGGGCTGATGACTAAAAAACTAAGGACCGATTCTCCTTGTTATACTCAATTGTTCATGTTCAAAGATACTTTGCTGGAAGGCCAGCACATCATTGACCAGGCACTGGAAAGATTGCTGCCTCCCCCCACTCAGCGGCCGGAATCCATTCACCAGGCCATGCGGCATAGCGTGTTTGCCGGCGGAAAGCGTCTGCGGCCCATCTTGTGCATGGAGGCTGCCCGCATGATTTCCGGCAAACTGCCTGAAGGCATTGAAGAGTTGGGCAGCGCACTGGAGATGCTGCATACCTATTCGCTCATTCATGATGATCTTCCAGCCCTGGACAACGACGATCTCCGCCGAGGCAAGCCTACCTGCCACGTCGTCTATGGCGAAGCCCTCGCGATCCTGGCTGGGGACGCGCTCCAGACCCAGGCCTATGAGGTGCTTTCCCGGCTCAAATGCCCTGCCGAAGC
>DATMMY010000456.1:0-4312 GCA_035569515.1 Candidatus Solibacter sp.
TTCAAATGCGTCGGCCAGTCTTCGAATAAGTTGGTGGTCGAAATGATTGTGGGGCGGACGGTGAATCTCTACCACGGCCACATGCTGGTCCAATGTAACCGATACGTCGTTGGTCATGATCTGCCTTCTGTGCGAGTTTGATTCTTGAGTGCAATCGGGCTGTGTCTCAGCCAGGGCGAAAGAGTCTGTGTGAAAACGATAGACTTTCAAGTTCCAATGTCAGCCAGCGGTCCGTCATCCTGAGCGTAGCGCCACGACATATCAACCATCTACATTACCCAATGGCGCGAAGTCGAAGGACCCCGACACTCTTTGAAGCACCATACCATGTTAAGGCTTTCTGACATCAGCCTCGCCCATACTTAAAGAGAGTTATCGAGAGAACTCCTCAAACTGTGTTGTCGGCCAAACATCTCGGGGTCCTTCACTGCGCGCCTTTCAATAAAGTGACGTAAAGGTCGGCGCGGCGCTTCGTTCAGGATGACAGGCCAGAAAATCCATCAAAAAAACTGCATGATTTGCGGCTCACACAAGTTTACCGCAGCTAACGCATACTCTTGATCCCTGAGAATAAAAAGTTGATGGTGAAGGCCAGTGACACGGACGTAGCAGGTCCAACGCCTGTTACGCTATGATCCGCAGCGGTAGGTCTTGAAACGCACTTGCACGATTGAACGTACTGCAAGATTCGGGCCTATCTGGCGTTCTAAGAAGGAAGATGCATTCCGGTGCAAAAATCAAGGGAGGCTCTGCTATGTTTATCAAATCGGGGTTTAGCAAATCCATGTTTAGCGAATTGATGTTGAGCAAACCGAATATGGTTATCAATTCAATGATCGTTACGGTAGTGATGGCTATGTTGGGAACAGTGTCCGCACTCCCGGTCAAGTCTCAAAAGACCGCAAAGTCTCACCATTTCAGTGGCATTAAAGGGACCATCGTTTCCACCGGCAACTGCCCTGGACCGCAGCGGATCGACGATACCAGGTGTGGGCCTCAACCTTATCAGGGGCCGCTGGCGGTGAAACTTAAATCCAGCGACAAGGTCGTAGCAACGGTCAGCAGCAACAGCAAAGGCAAGTTCAGCGTAATGCTTCCACCTGGCACATACGTAATTACTCAATCCGGAGAATCGCGATATCCGTTGATCCACTCCGAAGACATTGTTGTGACGAAACATAAATTCACCACGGTGAATCTCACCGCCGATATCGGAATGAGATAGGGACAAGGAAACTCAATCTTGCCGCTGATTTCGCAGATGAGTGCGAGATAAAACCAAGGAACCAAACGAGAGCAAAGCGTCGATCCTTCGGCGCAAAAGCGCGTTTCGGGAAGGCGAAAAAGAAAGAGGAGTCTTAAAAGAGAGCCTCAATCAGTTCCGGTACCAACTTTAAAGCCGGTCATGCCGCTGCCTGCACCGGAATTCATTACCCTGCCGGACGCAAGACACGTGGCGCCTCGGCCATCATCGGACACGCGAAGGTTGTGAGTAGGATCGGTGCAATAAGCTTTTGAGCCTGCACCCGCAACCAGTGGCTCTGCAATAATACGGAACGTTGTGGATGGCTTCGCGTCACAGCCGGTAATGCCGAAGCGATAGCCGTTGTAGGTTCCAGTACCAACTAGCGGATCGATCATTTCCGAAAAGGCGGCATCTTTGCCATTAGCAAGGTCGGCAAGATTGCAGGTAAAGCCCACATCAGGGTTGGCTCCAGCGTAGCTGGCTTCCGCGTAGGCGAGCATGGTTACCATAGAGGCAGCAGGGAGTCGTGGTGGCGGCTCTTCTTTGCCGTTGGTTTCTGCACTGTGCCTTTGGGCCTGCGTATCCGATTCGCTTGACTGCTGAAGTTTAAGGAAGTCTTCGAAAAACTTGGGATCGCCGACAGCCAGCTTGGCGTTGCCGCCGATCTCATTCAACCTCCAGATCTTGTCTTGCTGTTTCAACCCCACAATAATATTAGGCATGAACGGAACACTTTGCTCCTGGCCGTCTTTGAAAAGATGGATGGAGAGCAGGATCTCATCCTGATCACCGCTTAGATCGTCGCTCTCCACGCGTACCTCAACCTTTTCTTTAGTGTTGGCCCATAAATAGGAAAACAGGAGCGGCCCGGACTCAAAAGTCTGGAATTCCTTTTCGCCCGCCAGCGACGGCATTCCCATCAGTCCAATACCGATCATGGACATGTCAGGAGCGGCTTTGGCGCCGGCATCCTTTTTCTTCTTCGACGCCTCGGTGATCGCCTGCTGGAGCTCTACCGTCAGGTGCTTTTGAATCGCCTTGCCGCCTCCTGTGACTATCTCAATCAGCGCCTGCCGCGCCGTTTGCTGAGGATTTGTCTGTGAAGCCGGATGGGTCTGCTGCGCCGAAGCGAAACAACAAAGTAAAACAATAAGTATTGCAGTCAAGCCGTTGAAGATTCGGGCCATATGAAGAAGTCCTCCGGATTCCATCATTGTGGCAGAGTTCCGGCACTGTGTCATTAAGCATTCAGCACTCAGCAGTCGGCATTCAGCCAGTTCAAGTCCCAAATTTGGGGGTAAATTCTTAGTAAACGGAGGAAAACAAGGAAAAACCATTAACCACAGAGGTCACAAAGGGACACGAAGAAAAAGCAAAGAAAATCTTCGCGGGAAAACAAGATTTTCATGATTAGTAATACTGAGAAACCGTGAGCCAGTTCATCGATCTTCGCTGTGCTCGAGGGGCAGGCTTTCGACGCGGAGGTGCGGAGGGAGCACATCTTCGTGCGGAGGGGGACGAGGCCGGAAGGAAAGGCAATTCAAGCGAAATGACCCAATCCGCAGTAACGAACCGTTCTGGAAGCAACTGGTAAATAATGTTAAAGTTCAGGGTTTCAAAAACGTGCATCTATGCGGGAGTCTTAGTAAGCTATAAACACCCATGGCAACCGATAACTCATTCGATATCGTCAGCAAAGTTGATTTGCAAGAGGTCTCCAACGCCATTCAGAATGCGCTCAAGGAGATCCATACCCGTTTTGATTTGAAGGACAGCAAGTCCGACATTCAGATTGAGGGAAAAGAAGCCATCATTCTCAGCTCGGTGGATGAATACAAGCTGAAAGCCGTGAATGACATTTTGCAAACCAAACTGCACAAGCGCGGCGTCCCCATCAAGGCCCTTTCCTACGGGACGGTGGAAGCTGCGGCGGGCTCCACCGTGCGGCAAAAGGTCACTATGCAGCAGGGCATACCCGTTGAGAAGGCCAAAGAGATCGTGAAAGTCATCAAAGACTCCAAAAAAAAGGCGCAGGCGTCAATTCAGGGAGATACGGTCCGGGTGAGCAGCAAGGACCGTGATACGCTTCAGGAAGTCATCGCCATGCTGAAGCAGAAAGATTTTGGGATCGACATGCAGTTCACCAATTACAGAAGCTAAAGGCCTCTTTTGAGTTCATCAGCCACAACCTCGGCCAAAGAAGTTTTCGATCTGCTGCGCGACGATCTGGCGGCCATTGAGCGCGAATTCGGGCGCGATACGGTGTCCAGCGTCCGCGCCATCACGGACATTGGCGAACATCTGCGTGCCGGGGGCGGCAAGCGACTGCGTCCGGCGTTGCTGCTGCTGGGGGCCAAGCTGTTTCCCCACAGCGAACGAAGCGCGGTACGGCTGGGCGCGGTCGTGGAGATCATTCACACGGCGACGCTGGTCCACGATGACATTATTGACGAGGCCAAGACCCGCAGGGGGCGCCCGTCAGCCAATACTCAGTGGGGCAATTCCAAGTGCGTGCTGGCCGGCGACTGGCTCTACATGCAGGCCTTCAAGATTGCCGTGGAGGAGCGCAACTTTAAGATCCTCGATGTGCTCATCGACTTGACCCAGCAGATGGTGGAGGGCGAGTTGCTCCAGATGGAGAAGCTGGGGAAGTGCATCACCCTCGACGAGCATTTTGATTTGATCTTCCGCAAGACTGCCTGCCTGTTTTCCGTCTCCATGCGTCTGGCGTCCGTGCTCGGGAAAGCCACAGAAGAACAGGAGGAGCGGCTGGCGGAGTATGGTCGCAACCTGGGTCTGGCATTTCAGATCGTGGACGATGTGCTCGACCTGACCGCATCGGAAGAAGTCCTGGGCAAGCCGGTGGCCAGCGATCTTCGCGAGGGCAAGGTCACCATGGCCGTGATCCATGCCCTGGAGCGCTGCACGCCGTCGGAGCGCAAGTTGGTAGAAACCGTTTTGGAAGAGCGGGCGTTCCAGACAGTGCAGCACGAGCAGATCCTGGAGATGCTCACCCGCTACGGCTCCATACAGCACGCCTATGACAGCGCAGCAGAACGCGCAGAA
>DATMMY010000457.1:0-3081 GCA_035569515.1 Candidatus Solibacter sp.
CGGGCCTTGAAGGGGCTGGTCCAGATGTCTTTCTGGTCTTGCAGTATGTTTCTGGCTAGGCCTTTGGGAGCGATGGTCGCGGGATACGATTTTTGCGGAGAATGTGGTTTGGGTTTTCTAGTGCTGCTATCAGATTGGGTCTGCGCTGCGGCGCTGATTGATAGGGTTAGAAGCAGAATGAAGACAATTAATTTGTGTTTGGTCATTTGAGATGGTCAAGAATTCTTATTCAGAGCTAATCTTTTGAACGCACTCCCACGTGTGGCCAATATGTAAGTTGCACGGTAACTGTAAACGGTGTTCGAGGGACAGTGGACAAAACAGGATACGTCCATTTTTCGTACTGCAGAGACGTTGAAAGTCCAAGAGTAGGACGGATAAGGAAATCGGAATTTAAAGCTCCATCGGTGATCGTGCCACCGCTGGGAACGAAATGCTGGCTGACCTTCTGGTGGCGAACGTAAACTTGGATAAAATTGCGCGCTGTAAGGTGGTATGTGGCCCAACCCTGAGCGCTCTGCCCCTGCCTGCCCATCCAACTTCCCAGAAGATTACCCTGATTCGTGTGTCCGCTTCTATACGTCGCATCAAAATAGTTCGCGCCTCGATCGTATTGGGGCAGCGGAACATCGGTGTAACCGCCTTCTACACGCCAGTCCAGTTTGCTGAGCCTGGGAATGCGCGCCATGTAAAGTCCTGCGTACCACTGAGAGCGGTCCGAGTAAGCGACCGGCGAAAGTTCGTCGTCGCTGTAGCCTTCGGCGTAAAAGGTCAGCCATTTGCGAAGTTTCGGAATGCGGTAGGAGAAATCAAAACCAGAATCCCGGTCACCTGGTTTATTTGGAGCGCCAGCGACAGTATTCCCCAGGGAAAATAAGCTTCGCGCAAACGAACGCACGGTGAAAGGATAGCCAGTGCCGGCGAAGATAGTGTCTCGGAAAAATCCAAACTCAAAGTTGGGCGTGGGCTTGAAACTGATCTTCTCGCCATGAATGAATGGCTGGTCTCTGAGCGGGCGGCCCCATGCACCTGAGAGTCCCGAAGGATTGAGAATAAATTCATAACCGGCGAGACGGCCCACAAAAGCCTGCATGCGCATCGGGCCAAGCCATTTCAAAATGCTGGGCAAATTGATCGGGGCTACGCGGTCGATTCGCAGCATATTGATGGGTTCAGCATTGTTGCTGAACATCAAGGATGTGCCCTGGTCCGGCCCCCACCACAGAGTCTGGCGTCCAAATGACAGTTGCCAGTTCCGCAGGGTGACACCTGCGTACGCATCAAGCAATTTGAAACGGTCAGTGGCCGGGTAAGAGATCGCAGGAGAGAGAGGCACAGAGTCTCTTTGAGCGATGGCTTGGCGGAACGAAAGCGGAAGGGCTGGGACGAAAGACGAGTGCTGGTATTCGCCACGGACATAAAACGTGAAGGGCCCCGCGACAGCATCGGTAGTGATGCCGGAATAGACATTGCCGCCCTGTCCGTAACGTCTGCCGTAATCATTGATGATGGTCTGTCCCACCTCAAAACCGTTGGTCAGGGGCTGGCCCGAAATACCAGTGACCCGTGCATACATGGATTCGAGACGCACGCCAAGATTATGGGCGCCGTCAAGACGTCCTGACTCAAGAGCGAACTCGGTAGCCAATGCGTTGTAGATGTCCTGTACAACCGGGTCTTCGTCGGGGGCGTCGGCATTGTTGTTTTTCGCCTCACGCAATAAGGCGGCACATTGCATGCGGGTCCAGGGGCGCTGTCCCATAAACCCATTTTGGATATATCCAAGCGCAGCCAGCCGTTCGAATGCTGGATAAATCCAGCTATCTGTGACGACGTAGGGTGACCCCATGTCAGCCGGGTCGGGCTGGAAAAACTCTGCTTTCTCAGAAGGTTGCTTTCGCTGCCCGGCAGACCCGTCCTGCTGCAATCGAGAAGAATTCGGCACTGGGCTCTTCGGTTCTACAGTCTGACATTGAGCCGCACGGAGACCCAAACTCACGACTAAGAACAAGATTGCAAATTTGTTTTTTCGCCCACCAGGCAGATTCACTCGTGTCCTCTCTTGTCTCGTCGTATGGTATTGCTCCGGGCCGAACCTTTCTGCTTTGGCTTCTCCGTCTTTTAAGCCTTTCTTAAATGGCGAATACATGCTTCCTCATTGTTTTTAGTCTTCACGGGTGTGGCGGATTACGTTTTCCATCTGGTCCAAATAACCGTCGAGGGCTTTGCGACCGGTGGCCGTGAGCCGATAGTTGGTTCGAGGAATGCGGCCATCGAAAAACTTGCTGCACGTGATGTACCTGGCTTCCTCGAGCTTGCGCGCATGGACACTGAGATTTCCGTCGGTCGTTGTCAGCAGCCGCTTCAGGTCGTTAAAGCTCAGAGATTTGTTGGTGGCCAATGCGCTGATGATGCCCAGCCGCACCCGCTCATGGACCAGCGGATCGAATTCAGGAAACTCCGCGCGGCGAGGTGCGGCGGGCCGGACACCTGCGCGTGCACGATCCCTGTCTTGCAGCTTCGAACTGAATGACTGCTTAGCCACCGTATCTCCTCGCGATCCAATATCCAAAACCGATATGCAATCCGCCGAAGCCCACCGCCAGCAAGGTAGAGTGAAACGCGGCAGGCACAATCACGGCGACAGTGCCGGTCAGCATGAAACCCACGCCCATCAACGGAAGTACCTTCAGAGAGAAAGCCCCTGCGCTTGTCACAGCGGCCCCATAGAGCAGCAGCCAGGTGGCCGGTAACATGTGCGACAACCCCAGGCGGAAGAGAGCAACAGTAAGGATGCCCCCAGCGGCCGCCGAAGGCAGGAAGCTGAACATGAATTCACGTGCCGGGCCGCTGGTGAGTGGAACTCCAGCCTGCTCGGCTTTTCTCCACATGGCCATCAGTCCAATGCAAATGGCAAGAGCAGCCTCAGCCAGCCAGGCGATTAACCATGCCGACGGCGAAAGCTGGCGGGAAGCCATCCATGCAGCGTAGAGGGCGGTCATGCCCATGACCACCATGCCCCATCCCGGAACCGCCGTAAAGGAGGAAGACCGCTCCATGGTTGTGCGAATGAAGCGAATG
>DATMMY010000458.1:0-4081 GCA_035569515.1 Candidatus Solibacter sp.
GCGGGATAGATCGCCTTCCTGCAAGCGCTCTCTCAGGAGACGTTCCAGCAGAGAATCCCGTAGCATTTCGATGAGCCGCTCGCGCCAGTTGCTTATTTTTTTCTTCAGCAGCAGGTTCTGCTTCTGTAAAAACTGCCCGTAATTGGCAATGGCTCCGGACAGGTCGCTGATGCCCTTCGCTTCCGTAGCGACGGTCTTCACGATCGGCGGAGTCCACTGATCGCTGCGCATCGCCAGAGATTGCATGGAACGGATCTCGCGCTCCACCCGGTCTGCGCCTTCGCGGTCGCTCTTGTTGATCACAAAGATGTCCGCAATTTCCATGATGCCGGCCTTGATGGTTTGGACGTCATCGCCCATTCCCGGTACCAGGATCACAATCGTGACATCTGCAAGGCGGACGATATCGATCTCGTCCTGGCCCACGCCGACCGTCTCAATCAGGACCATGTCCTTGCCACTGGCATCGAGCGCGGTGGCCACGTCGGTTGTGGCACGGGCTAAACCTCCCAGGTTGCCACGCGTGGCCATGCTGCGGATGAAGATGCCCGGATCGGCATGATGGGCCTGCATGCGAATGCGGTCCCCGAGAATTGCTCCACCCGTATATGGGCTGGTGGGATCCACTGCGATGATTCCCACCGTGCGCTCCTGCCTGCGGTACTCGCGGGCGAGTTGGTCCACGAGCGTGCTCTTCCCTGCTCCAGGGGCACCGGTCAGGCCGACGACCCGTGCCTTGCCGCTGAAAGGAAAGAGCGCTTTCAGCAGCTCCATCGCTTCCGGAGCGTTATCTTCAATCACGCTGATGGCGCGGGCCAGGGCGCGAACCTCGCCGGTCCGTATACGTTCGACCCAATCTTGGATAGTTTCAGCAGTTAGCATCTCAGCGAGCTCAGCAATTAGCAATTAGCAATTAGCAAAATCTGAAAATCTTTTTTCACCGCAACGGACGCAAAAGGGCGCAAAGGAAACACATACATTATTTCGATCATTGTTCATCAGCGAAATCAGCGGCAAAGTATCCTTTTGGCTAATTGCTATTTGCCATTTGCTAATTGCTAGTCTTTCAGTATCTGCCGCGCAATCACCAGGCGCTGTATTTCGCTGGTTCCTTCGCCTATGGTGCACAGCTTTACGTCACGGTAAAACTTTTCCGCGGGATAGTCTTTGATGAAGCCATAGCCACCGTGGATCTGCACGCATTCATTAGCGCACTTCACCGCCACCTCACCCGCGAAGAGCTTGGCCATGGAAGACTCCAGCGTGGTCTTTTGTCCGGCATCCTTCATACTGGCGGCCCTCATGGTCAGCAGGCGGGCGGCATCGATCTCCGTCGCCATATCGGCCAGCTTCCATTGTATGGCCTGAAACTCGCTGATGGTCTTGCCGAACTGCGACCGCTGTTTGGAATATTTCAGAGCGGCCTCATATGCGCCCTGCGCCATCCCCAATCCCAATGCGGCAATGGAGATGCGCCCGCCATCCAGGACGCGCATGGCATCAATAAAGCCATCTCCCTCTTTACCCAGAAGCGCATCGCCGGGCACCCAGCAGTCTTCGAAAATCAACTCTGAGGTGTCGCTTGCGCGCAGGCCCAGTTTGTTCTCTTTCTTGCCCGGACGGAAACCCTTGGCCCCCTTTTCCACCACGAAGGCGGAGAGCCCGTGGGTGTGGGCAGTCTTGTCGGTAACGGCGATCACCACCATGACATCGGCGTAATGGCCGTTGGTGATGAACGTCTTGGTGCCATTCAAGACCCAACCTCCGCTTTTACGGACGGCGCTCATGCGCGCTCCGCCCGCGTCGGAGCCGGAACCAGGCTCGGTCAATCCCCACGCCCCGATAAATTCTCCGGTGGCCAATTTGGGAATATATTTACGTTTCTGGGCTTCATTACCCGCTAAAAAAATATGGTTCGAACAAAGGGAGTTGTGGGCCGCCACAATAATGCCCACTGAGCCATCCACGCGGGAAAGCTCTTCCACCGCAATAACATATTCCACATAGCCGAGCCCGGCGCCGCCGTATTCCGAAGGAAAGATGATCCCCAGAACTCCCATCTTCCCAAGTTCTTTTACGATCTCGAAGGGGAATTGCGAAGCCTCGTCCCATTCCATGACGTGGGGAGCGATTTCGCGCTCGGCGAATTCACGTAGGGATTTTCTGAGCTGCAACTGCTCGTCAGTAAGTTGGAAATCCAAACTGCCTCCTCAAGCGTTCCGCTGGGCACTATGAGAACCAGCGAACAGGGCAAAACAGACAATTATATAACTCATTCGCGATCAAGAAGCCCAAGGGACAACCAGCAAACCAAACAGCAGCCGAAGATCTGGTACTGAAGATCGCTAGAGAGGCTTAAAAAAATGCAGCGCTGGCAAATATTGCCCGCGCTGCACACTTTTTTGTTCTGGCTAATTGCTAATTGCCATTTGCCAATTGCTGAGGGCACGAGTTCACTCGGGTCATACGAATTGAAAAGAAGCCACTTCCGCTCTGCCGAAAGCCTGCCCTGAGGTGTAGCCGAAGGGGCTTGCGCGCAGCTCCAGGGGTTGGAGCGGAGCGCTTTAACAAAACGGATGCACTATTTGCTAAAACGCTATAGTGTAGTTCTAAAAAGGGAATCGAGCCTCATAGCTTTGGCATTTGCTCAATAATTGCAAGAGCTGCTCAATTCGCCTCCCCGCCATTTCGCTCTAGGTTAGCTATTGACTTCAACGACCGCAGTTGGCCTCCGTTCTACTTTATTCAGGGGAGCGGCGCTGGGAAGCGGCTCCCGCCGGTACAGCCTGGTTGTGTTCTGGATGACGGAGATCAGCAGGATTACGAACATTCCGAAGATGCCTATGGTTCCGGCCACGTCAAACAGGCGATGGGCGCGACCGAACAGATGGACAATCGATTGGAAATACACCGCAATGTTTCCCACGGAAAGGAGCGCGCGAAGCTCCGTGGGGCCCATCTTGAAGTAGGAGATCTTGAAGTCCCCTAAGGTATAGCTGGCTAGATAAACTTCAATGGAAAGCATGAGGTAGGCGAGCAGCAGGCCGCCGGCGACGGGCGGCGACATGTATCCCGAAAGGGCCATGCCCCCCAGGAGGAAGAGCGCACCGAAAGCGTCTACGATGTGGTCAACGTAGAACCCGTATCGAGGACGGGGGCAGTTGCGGAAGCGGGCGAGCGTACCGTCGAGGCTGTCACCGAACCAATTGATCGCCAGGCACACGATAACTACTGCCAGTCCCAGGGGGTTCGTCCGGGCCCACCAATAGCCGGCTCCAGCGCCGGCCATGGCAAGCAGTCCCAGCAAAGTCAGATGGTCGGAGTTGATCCAAAGCGGCATCCGGCGAGCCAGCCAGTAAAGCGTCTTCTTCTCGATAGCTGCTAGAAAGCTCTTTTGGATGCGGTTGGCCTCACGGAAGCGAATGTCAGGTTGCATTTATGTGTTCCTCCAGTTGGATGTCATGACGCCACTTTCGCTGACACGGCATGAAGTGGCAATGCACCCGGTCACAATTGAAGGTAAACCGGGAGTCAACCGGTAAACGATTGATTCATTGAGAGTTGCACCGGAGTTCAGGAGCAGATGACCTGGGAAAATCGGGTAATCGGATCATCGCATCATCCGATCATCGGAAAACCTGAAACCACTCAAGACTCTTTTTCCTACCCAGCGGGCTAACCCAACCTGCTCTGGTTGCCTTCTTAAGTACCAAGGATTGACCCATCCGCGCAGGAGGCTGATAATCAAAGTGCTCTGGTCCCGTTTTACAAAGATGAGGAATATTCATGACCTCGGAAACAAATCAGAAACCGAAATCGGTTCTCGACGACCTTGGCCGCGAAGTCGGCGAGGCGGCGCGCAAGCTGGAACAGGAGAGCGAGAAAGTCATCTCTTACCTCAACAGCGAGGTAGTGCCGGCCATCCGGACCAATTCCAGCAAGGCATTGCGAGTGGCCGCGGAGAAGCTCGCCCATCTGGCCGAATATATGGACCAGTACAACAAGCCAAAATAAGAGTAACGGCCCTGCTGCTCTTTGCGGTGGTCCTGGCCGGCTGTGGCGGCCACCATCAAAGCCCGGT
>DATMMY010000459.1:0-3524 GCA_035569515.1 Candidatus Solibacter sp.
CCCTCCAATAAAATTTCTCCGCTAGTAATTCGCCCATTCTGCGGCAGCAGCCGCAGCAGCGCCGCCGCCAGCGTGCTCTTCCCCGAGCCCGACTCCCCCAGCACCGCCAAAATCTCGCCCGCGCCAACTCCAAAACTCGCCCCGTTCAGCGCGTGCCACACTCCGCCATCCCGCCGCGCATATGCGACGCGAAGATCCCGCACCTCGAGAATCCGCCTCAAATCCGCCTTTCCTCTGTAATCAATTCATGTTGAGCCACGGTCCCCCACCTCACAAGCCAAACGTGCCCACCCCGCACACGAAAGGTAAGCACACGCCGTGCGCTCTGGCGGCTGGCATCGGCGAGCGCGTGAAAGCGCTGACTTCCGCAGGGTCGCGACGCGCTGGACCGCAACTTTGTCTGCAAGCAACTCGCCTTGAAGATCGTATTTTAATTGCGATCTCTGGAACTCTGGTCTTGTTCCTCATCGACCCGAGACCTGTGGCGAATCCCCCCAAATTAGCGGCGGCTAACAAAACGTACGTAGCTGCAAACACAGTACTTATTCCACATCTGCTTTGGCAGGAAGCCTGCCCTTATAGGCGCAGTAGTGGAAACCATAGGAGGTAAACCAATGGTTAGATTGCGTTCCAATGTGATGAGCATCTTCGCTGCTTCAGCACTGGTTCTGTTCATGTCTCCGGTTAAGAGTGCCTTAGCGCAGCCGTCCTTAGCGGCTGCCAAGAGCTTCTTTGCCCAGGACACTCCGAACAGCCAGGGCCCTGACCAAGGTCAGCAAGGAAAGCAAGACCAGACCCAGGATATCCAGGACGACCTCAAGGAAGGTCCAGAAACGGACCTGAATGAGGGCCCGGATACCAAGGAAAATGAAGCGAAGGAAGCAGAAGTCGCGGAGATGAGCGGTGCCGATAAGGATGGCGCCTTCGATCAAGCGGAAACTGATAAGGACCGCGTGCAGGATCAGCTCGAAGACCAGCACGAGGACACCGTCACTCCACCTCCGGCGGCGTAATCACACCCAACGATCGTGTTGGGTCATGGCACTGGGTCGCATGCCTGGGCGACCCAGTCGACCATAGCGTCAGCGACTGCCACTCAACCTCAAGAAAAAGAAGCATTGGGGGCAGCGAGGCAACTCATCCCTTTCTGCAAGCAAGGAGAGAAATTATGCGATCGGCGAGCACGGTCACAATTGTTTTGTTAGCCGGACTCTGTTTCACGTCCGCCACGTACAGTCAGACGAAGGTATCGAGCGAACCGGCACTCCAGGTGGGTCGTGCGGCAATACAGCAAGGGCAATACGCCAAAGCAGTCCATCTGCTGGAAGATGCACAGAAGAAATCTCCGAACGATCGAAATCTGAAGGTCGAGCTCGGCCGGGCATATCTCTACAACCATCAAGATAAACAAGCAATGCAGCTCTTCAGAGAAGTCCTGCGCGACGAGCCGTCAAACCGCGTGGCCAAACTAGAACTGGCACGCGCACTTGGCTACCAGCGCGATTACGCGGCTTCCGACGTTCTTTATCGGGAACTTCTCGCCGCTGGTCCCGACGAGGCGGCGGAGGCCGGCTTGGTCCGCAACCTGATGCATGAACGCAAAACAGTGGAAGCCCGCCAAGAACTGGATCAGGCTCTCGTTCGGTTTCCCGACAGCCAGCAGTTGAAGGATTACAAACAAAAGCTCGCACTTGAGCAGGCCGGTCCAAAACGATCCAGTACCGGTAGAGAGCCAAGGCCCGCTGCGCTAGACACGCAGGAACGGCTGATGGGGACTGTGGCTTATCTAAGCGACTCTGCCGGAAATCGGTCCTGGCGCTCAACTCAGAGTTTCAATTACGAGTTCGCACGGAACATGGCTAACAATCTTCAGCTGGAAGAGCGGACCTTATGGCAGGGCGCCGGTCCGAAGGCCAATGTCATGTGGGCCTCTGATGATGTTAGCCTGCGGCCCACTAGCTTTCTCGCCCTGACTGCTGGTGGCGGTGCGGCGCGTTTTGCCGATGGCAACAGCCGCGCACTGTATCGCGCAGAATTGGAGTTGCACCCCCGGAAGGGCCTTTGGCTAAGCGGCGGATTCTCCCGGACGCCAATCGCTCCAACGGTTCGCGCGACACAGTTCGACTTGCTCGCCGAAGGATGGCGCACCCGTCTCGATTGGAATCCCCGTAGATGGCGCACGCACGCCACATGGTCAAGCCAGCACTATTCGGACGGAAATCACGCTCAGCGAGTTGACGCGGAAATGATCCGCTGGTTCGGAACTTCGCATTTTGCTATCGCCGGCGGATATCGATTTGACTATATCGGTTTCACTCAATCCCTTCTCCATGGATATTTCAATCCCCGGCGCTACCAGAGTCATCTCGGCGTAACCGGCCTCAAGCTTGGGCTCGGAGAACACTTCCGTGCCGAGTACCTGCTCCGTGTTGGTGGCGAATCCGTTTCGGGAGCGCCATACCAGACTGCGTGGGATGTGAGCCTTCGCAATCGGGTTCTGCTGCGTCAATGGGAATTGGGAGGTGACTACTCCTATTTCCACCTTGCACAGAACACAGGAGCGTTTCGAGCGCAGAGTGCCCGACTTGTAGCCGCCTATCGATTCTAGGCTGGGGTTCCTTCACCCAAGGCGCAGCGCGCAACAATCGATACTCGGAGCTTCTACACCATCGTCCCGATTGACGCCAATGAAACGGCACCTTAGGTTAGCCGGGCCGCAAATGTGCGGCCGGGAATTTGCCAGTCGAGGTTTTCTGGCAAACCCGAATTATTTCATCACGCGCCTGAATCATTTCAGGTTTCTAGTTGCGCGGAAACACGGGAAGACGCCGCGAAGTGCTTTTTGATCTGTCCGCATTTGGCTGCGGGCGAGTTCCATCCGCCGCCAAATGAAATGCGACAGAGAACGGGATCTGTATAGGTAACTGCCCTCGCTATCTCCCAGGCAAGTTTGAGATTTTGGGCCGGATCGAGTGCCCACGCACCAAGGGACTCCGCCAATCCCAGATGACTCTGGAATAGATCCTCTTCTGCACGCCATCTAAAGACGCCGACTCTATTTTCCTACCGAGCCGAGCAATCTTTAAACGCAACGGGTGACGCCTCAGATGGACTTCGTCGTGTGTCCGTCGGGGCGCCCATGGACCCTAGTCACTCCGAACGCAAAACTACTACGGATAGAGGTCCACATGGAGGGAACCGATGAAGAAGTGTGCGTTGGTTGTCACACTTAGCGTGGCAGCCATTCTCTGTATTTCAATGACAGTTTTAGCCGGGGAAAAGGAAACCCGCTTTTCCTTCCGTACAGTCATCTTCCCAGGCGACACGTTCACCCAACTGCTCGGCATCAACGATTTTGAAGTGATCGCCGGCTATCACGGGAGCGGGGCTGCCGGGCATCCGAACAAGGGATTCGTCTTCACCTTCCCATTCAATTTCACTCCGGAGAATTTTCCCAATTCCGCGCAGACGCAGGTCATCGGAATTAACAACCGGGGCTTTACCGACGGGTTCTATATCGATAC
>DATMMY010000460.1:0-3584 GCA_035569515.1 Candidatus Solibacter sp.
TTCTATACACTGCAGGATGGCCTCTTCGATTTTTTCAGATCAGTGGTATCAGTGTTAACTCAGTGGTAAAGCTAAAGCTTAGAGGGGGAGCTATGCCGATTCGACCAACTTACAAGCATTCTGAGGTAACGGACCAGATTATCGGAGTGTTTTACGATGTGTATAACGAGATGGGATTCGGGTTTCTTGAGTCGGTCTACCGAAATTCCCTCCAGTTTGCTTTACTGGATAAAGGGCTTGCTGTAGAAGCAGAGGTCTCCGTTTCGGTATTTTTTCGGGGCAGAAATGTCGGCGATTTTCAGGCCGACTTGGTTGTAAACAAATGCATTTTGCTGGAACTCAAGACAGCAAACGCCATTGTTGCAGCCCATGAGGCCCAGGTATTGAACTATCTTCGCGCAACATCTCTTGAACTTGGATTGATTTTGAATTTCGGACCGAAACCCCAAGTCCGCCGACTGTTGCTCGATAATCCTCGAAAACATCTTCGAGCCTATAGTGCGAAAGGGTCTGTATGATCCTTTTCAGATCAGTGGTGTCAGTGTTAATCAGTGGTAGAAAACTATGAGAATTGGTTATGGCTGGGATTCACACGAGTTTCAACACGGTGTTCCCTTAAAAATCGGTGGCGTTGATCTTCCCCATGACAAAGGACTCGCCGGACATTCCGACGGCGACGTCCTGCTCCACGCCTTGACGGATGCGTTGCTCGGGGCCGTGGCCGCGGGCGATATCGGTGGCTTCTTTCCTCCTTCCGATCCCCAATGGAAGGGCGCCGACTCCACCATCTTTGTTCGGGAGGCGCTTAAGCAGGTCAGTCGTGCGGGGTACACGATTGCCAACGTGGATTCAACGCTGATCCTGGATCAACCCAAGATCGGCCCCCATAGCGGCAAGATTCAAGCTTGCGTGGCGAAGCTGTTGGGAATCAATCCAAATCAGGTGGGCATCAAGGCCAAGACACCTGAGGGCATGGGAACGGACAACGCGGCCATCGCCCATGTGGCGGTTCTTCTCATGCCGTCGCCCAAGAAACGGCCTGCCGCAACCAAAAGGAAGCCAGCAAAAAAGAAATGATAAGAATCATTGTCAGCATCTTTCTAGCATTCGTGTGCCTTGCTCCAGCGGTGATGGCCCAGGGTTCGGCACAAAGCCAAGACTGGTCCACACCGGCGGAAAAGAGCGGCTATCGCACTACACCTCGCTATGACGAGACCATGGCTTATCTGAAGAGGATGGCCGGCGCCAACCCCAGGCAGTTGAAGCTTGAGATGTTTGGCAAGACCTCCACGGGCCGCGACCTCTGGATTGCGGTTGCTTCCAGAGACGGCAATTTTGATCCCGCCTCCCTGCACAAGCAGAACCGGCCGATTGTGCTGGTTCAGAATGCCATTCATGCGGGCGAAATGGACGGCAAGGATTCCAGCCTGGCGCTCCTGCGCGACATGGTCATTACCAGGAGCAAAGCCGGCCTGCTGGACCGTGCTGTTGTCGTGGTAATTCCCATCTATAACCTGGATGGCCATGAGCGGTTTGGCCCTTATAACCGCATCAACCAGAACGGGCCGGAACAGATGGGCTGGCGCACCACCGCCCAAAACCTCAACCTGAACCGCGATTACATCAAAGCCGATACACCGGAGACGCGCGCATGGCTGGCGCTGTGGAACCGTTGGCTTCCGGATTTCTTCTTCGACAACCACGTGACCGACGGCGCGGATTATCAGTTGGATACCACCTACGACATAGCGACCGGGCCTGATGTCGATAGCGGAATCGCCCAGTGGATCACAGCCGCGCTGGTTCCTGACATGGAAAAGTCAGTTGCCAGCTCCGGGCACCTTATCAGCCCATATATCGAGTTCGCCGACGAAGCCGATCCCATGAAGGGGCTCGCCACCAACCAGGTTGTCCCCCGGTTTTCGCATGGCTACACCATTCTGCAAAACCGGCCGGGGATGCTGGTTGAGATGCACATGCTGAAGGATTACCGTACCCGCGTTACCGGCAATTACGAACTGATGCGGGCCGTGCTCGAAGTGATCAATCGCGATGCCGACCGCCTGGTGCAACTCAACCGCGCAGCCGACCTGAAGACCATCGAACAGGGACGGCAGTACGATCCGAACGCCAGGTTTCCGCTGATCCTGGCGGCCGGCAAACAGACTGTTCCTTTTCATTACCTGGGTTACAAGTTCAACCGCTCGTTGAGTGACATTTCCGGCGCAGTGCGTATTGAGTACACCAAAGAGCCATTGAATATCGATATTCCCCGCGCCAGGGGGTTGATTGTGCAGCGCACCATTGCTCCTCCGCGGGCGTATATCATTCCTCCACAATGGACCCAGGTGATCGATGTCCTTCGCGCCCATGGATTAGAGCTGAAGCGCACCACGGCTTCGTGGACCGGGGAGGTTGAGGTCTATCGGTGTCCACCGCCAAGGTGGCCGGCGCAGCCTTTTGAAGGACGCCATCCAGCCCCTCTTGGCGACCAGAAAGACAGCCTGATCACCGGTGCGACCGCTTCCGGCGGCCAGTCTTCGTGCAAGCTGGGCCGCGAGCAGTCGACATTCCCGGTTGGGTCGATAGTTGTGCCTCTGGATCAGCGTGCCGCTAAAGTCGCCATTCATTTTTTGGAGCCGGAAGGGCCTGACTCCGCGGTGTTATGGAATTTCTTTGATGCGATCTTTGAGCAGAAGGAATACGGCGAGTCCTATGTGCTGGAGAAGCTTGCCCGCGAGATGATGGCCAAAGACCCCGCCCTGAAGACAGAATTTGAAAACAAGATTGCCGCTGACCCCCAATTCGCCGCCAATCCCTACGCGCGCCTGAATTTCTTCTACGAACGCTCGCCCTATTGGGACAAAGCGCTTGGCTTATACCCAGTCGGCAGATTGACATCGCTGGAAGGCATACCGCTGGGGAAGTAAATTTTGCACTATCGGATCGGAACGCGGTCTAATTCGTGTTCATTCGCGTAAATTCGCGGCTAAAGATTCCGCTCTAATTTAGCTCGAGCGGCTTGACTTAACCATCTTCGCGGAGCGCAGGATCTCCGCGATCTCATTCAAATACTCTTTCTTCGGACCGGTGAAAGAGACAAACAGGCGGGCCTGGCGAAATAGACACTGGCCGTCGTATTCCTGGTTCTTGAATCCAAGCGTGCAGATACCCGTTTCTCCCTGAATTTGGATGGCTCCAAGTTCACTCACCGCGTATCCCCGTCCCGCCAGCTCTTTCTTAACTGTGCCCTGCCATTCCTGGGGGGCCTGCATGGCAAAGGCCCAGGCCGGCGTTGGCGAGACGTAGATACTGCTGCCCGTCTCTCCCTCGAAAAAAGAAACCCGGCTCAGATAGACATCGTCCTTGAATGAATCCAGATACCAGGAGCGCGGCACCGTGAAGCTCCAGCCCGCGATCTCGGCACGATTGCCGTGCCGCCGGTGCCAGCGCAGGGAGTCCACAAAGTGCGTGGAGTCGAGCCACGGCCACACAAGAACGGCCAGCAGAACAATCAGGAAGACCGTTAACCCCAGCAAGAGGACCCGAGAGCCGTACCATTTTCGACGAGTTTTATCTGGATC
>DATMMY010000461.1:0-5452 GCA_035569515.1 Candidatus Solibacter sp.
TTGCGCGAAAAAGGTGTCTACCTGATTACAGGCGGTTTGGGCGGCATTGGCCTTACGGTCGCGGAAGAGTTAGCGCGGCAATGTCAGGCGAAATTGATTCTAACCGGACGTTCGGAATTTCCCCAGAGAGCGGACTGGGACGAATGGATCATTGCTCACGGTGAGCAGGAGTCCCGTTCGCAGATCATTCGCAAGCTCCAGTCGTTCGAACAGATGGGTGCAGAAATACTGGTACTTTCTGCCGATGTGTCTGATCCCGAAGCCATGTTGTCCATGGCGCAAGCCGCGCAGGCGCGCTTTGGGCAGATTCATGGCGTGATACACGCAGCCGGTATATCGGGCGGCGGTATTATTCAACTGAAGCAGCCACAGCTTGCTGAAGCAGTCCTGAAACCAAAGGTCCTCGGGACAATGATTCTGCATTCTGTCCTCAGCAACCAGAAGCTGGACTTCTTTCTCCTCTGTTCTTCCATCACTTCGATTGCCGGAGGTTTTGGGCAGAGCGACTATTGCGCTGCCAATGCTTTCTGTGATGCCTTTGCACACACCCACTTTCATCATCGCGGCTGCTACACGGTAGCAGTGAATTGGGACCGATGGAACGAGATTGGAATGGCGGTGAAGGCCCAGCCATCACAGGCTCCTTTTGGAGTTCCGGAGTTAAACGGCCACAGATCCCTTCCCGCGTCCCCCGATGGGTCTCACCCTCTCTTAGGGACGATGATCGCGCAATCAAGCGAAAGAACGGTATACGTTGCGGAGTTTAGTCCGGAGCGGCACTGGGTGCTTTCAGAACACAAGATCGCCGGACGTCCTATTGTCCCCGGGACTACTTATCTGGAGATGGCGCGGGCTTCATTCGTCCTGCAATCTCAAGGCCGTCCGATCTCCATTCGCCAGGTGGTTTTTCTCCAGCCCCTCGTTGTGCAAGAGGGCGAGAGCCGTTTTGTCTTTACCGTCCTCGAGAAAAAAGATGAAGCATACTCTTTCCGGATCGTGAGCAGAGGAGTGCACGGTAACGTAAACGAGCAATGGCAGGAGCATGCGAGGGGCGAGATCGCAGTTGCTGACCACAGCGATCTCGAGTCCAGATATGACATGGCAGCGTTGCTTGATGGCCTGCAAAAAGCTCCGATCCATATTGAGGACGGGAGCTATGGAGCAGCGAAGGACAAATTCATCGTGACAGGCCCGCGCTGGGACGTTGTGAAAGAGGTTTATCTGGGCGCGAATCAGGCTGTGGCTGTTCTGGAGCTTGGAGTCCAACTTGCCGCTGATCTGGACCTTTACCAAGTCCATCCCGCTCTTTTGGACGTGGCTACGGGGTTTGCGCACTTTCTTACTCAAGGAGATTTCCTTCCGCTTACCTACGATCGCATTCTCTTGTTTGGCCCGGTGCCGGGAAAGGCGATTAGCCATCTGCGAATGCATAGTGACCTGACGAAGACGAACGATATCCTGACTTCGGATATTTCTATTCTCGATCCCGGTGGAGCTGAAGTTGTACGCATCCACAATTTCTCGATGAAACGAGTGACGAAGGAGTCGCTATCGCGCTTGGAGACGGCTTCCGTGGCCGCGGTGACAACAGCTTCCATCGAGCTGCGATTTCAGCTGGAACTCACTCCGGGATTGTCACCGAAAGAAGGTGCAGAAATATTCCGGCGCATCCTTACTCAGGGCCGGTCACCGCAAATGATTGTGTGCACGCGCGAGATCCATGACGTCATGCGCGATTCCGCGTCACTGGACCGTACCCGGGTGCTAGCGGAGCTGCAGAATCTCAACTCCCAAGCGGCAATGCATGCGCGGCCCCAACTCAGTAGTGATTTCAGCGCGCCCACAGATGAGATGGAGCAGCGAATTGCGGCCGTCTGGCAGAAAGTTCTGGGTGTGGAACGGGTGGGCATCTATGACAACTTTTTCGAATTGGGCGGGACATCGTTGAATGGAATTCAACTGGCGGCGGAGCTTAAGAAAGAACTCAACATAGAACTGCCGAGCGTGACGATATTTGAATCGCCAACCGTCGCCGCACTGGCGAAACATCTCAGGCCAGGTACTGATCAGGAGCAGTTCAAACAGGTGCAGAGCCGTGCTGAACGCAAGAAGCAGGCGCTGGAGACCACGCAACGCAAACGGGTACGAGTTGGAGCCGGGCAGTGAGCGATAACAAAAGCACAGGTGTACTTACAGGACGTGAAATTGCCGTAATCGGCATGGCCGGCCGTTTCCCCGGCGCACGGAATCTCAAACAGTTCTGGCAGAACCTGCGAGACGGTGTTGAGTCGGTGAAGTTTTTCTCCGACGAGGAGCTGCTGGCCGCCGGCGAAGATCCACAGATTCTTCGAGATCCACATTATGTAAAGGCCGGCAGTGTGCTCGATGAAGTGGAGATGTTCGATGCCTCTTTTTTCGGCTACAACGCGCGCGAAGCCGAGATCATGGACCCGCAGCAACGGCTATTCCTGGAGCACTCGTGGCATGCCCTCGAAGACGCTGGTTATACCTCTTCACAATGTGAGGGGCTGATTGGCGTCTATGCCGGCGTGGCATGGAACACCTATCTGCTCAGCAATCTCTCAACGCGGCTGGATCTGTTTGAAGGCGCAGGTGGTTTTCAGATCTTTATTACCAACGACAAAGATTTCATGCCGACCCGGCTTTCTTACAAGCTGAACCTTAGAGGGCCGAGCGTCATCATCCAGACGAGTTGCTCTACATCACTGGTCGCGGTTCATCTGGCGTGTCTGAGCTTGTTGAATTACGAATGCGATCTGGCCCTGGCTGGCGGGGCCACGATCAAGGTCCCGCAGGTCAGCGGCTACTTCCATCAGGAAGGCGGACTCGCATCACCCGATGGGCATTGCCGGGCATTCGATGCCCGGGCTGCGGGGACCATCTTCGGCAGCGGCATTGGTGTGGTTGTGCTTAAGCGGCTTTCTGAAGCCCTGGAGGACGGCGACACTATCCGCGCCGTCATCAAAGGCACCGCAATTAATAATGATGGCTCCGCCAAGGTGAGCTATACCGCTCCCAGTGTTGAAGGACAAGCGGAAGTCATTGCCGCCGCTCAGGCAATTGCCGGAGTCTCACCGGAGACAATCCAATACATTGAGACCCACGGCACAGGGACGTCACTGGGCGACCCGGTTGAGATCACGGCGATTAACAAGGTCTTCAGTAGAAGCACACAGAAGAAAAACTTCTGCGGTATTGGCTCAGTGAAAACAAATGTGGGTCACTTGGATGCGGCGGCAGGAGTGGCGGGCTTAATTAAGACTGTCCTTTCGCTGGAAAACAAAGAGTTGCCGCCCAGCCTCAACTTCGAACGGCCTAACCCCGCGATTCAATTCGAAAATACTCCGTTTTATGTCAACTCCAGTTTAACGGCGTGGAAACGTAACGGAGAGGCACGGCGCGCAGGCGTGAGCTCATTCGGGGTGGGTGGAACCAACGCTCATGCAATCCTGGAAGAGGCGCCTCAACGAGACCCATCTGGACCGTCACGGCCGTTGCAGTTGCTCACCATTTCGGCCAGGACTGCAAGCGCCCTGGAGCGGGTAACTTCTGATCTCGCGACGCATCTGGCAGAAAACCAAAATACTTCGCTTCCAGATCTGGCGTATACGCTGAAAGCCGGGCGCAATGTGTTCCGGCATAGGCGAATTCTGGTTTGCAGCGATCGCGCAGACGCGCTTCAGGCGCTTGAGTCCACCAACAGCAAGTTGCTTACGGCGGTGGATACGGAGGACCCTCGTGAGCGCCCTGTGATCTTCATGTTCTCCGGACAGGGCTCACAGTACGTCAACATGGGCCGGGACCTTTTCGAGAATGAAGCTGTTTTTCGAGAGAACCTGCATCTTTGCGCCAAACTGCTGAAGCCGCATCTTGGATTTGATCTTCTTCAGGTGCTCTTTCCCCGGGCAGGTGAAGAGGAAAAGGCCTCGGAGCATCTGGAGCGTACAGAGACAACGCAGCCCGCGCTTTTCGCTTTGGAATACTCGCTGGCCCTGCTTTGGATGCATTGGGGCATCACTCCGAGAGCCATGATCGGTCACAGCATTGGCGAATACGTGGCTGCGACTTTGGCCGGGGTCATGTCACTGGAAGAGGCGCTCGCGTTAGTGGCAGCGCGCGGCAAACTGATGCAGCAACAGCCGGCCGGAAAGATGCTGGCTGTACAGCTTCCGGAAGAAGAAATTTTACCGCTGCTGACGCCCGGGATCGCGCTGGCTGCAGTCAATGGGCCTTCGAGTTCGGTGGTATCTGGCCCAGCAGAGGAAATCGAAGGATTGCAGCAGGAACTGACAAAAAGGGAAGTCGAGTTCCGCGCATTGCATACCTCACATGCCTTTCACTCCGGGATGATGGATAGCATGTTGGAGCCCTTCGCCAGAGAAGTGAAGAAGATCAAGCTCCAGCCGCCGGTAATCCCCTTCATCTCAAACCTTAGTGGTACATGGATCACACCGGAACAGGCGACAGATCCGAAATATTGGGCGCTTCATCTCCGGAACACGGTGCGCTTCTCTCAGGGAATGCACGAGCTGCTTCAGGATTCCGAACGCATCTTCCTGGAAGTTGGTCCCGGACGTACGCTTGCTACGGTAGCTACGCATCATCCTAAGCGCACCGGGCAGGTTGTGCTGTCTTCATTACGCCATCCCAAAGAAGAAGGCAGGGATTTTGCCCGTCTTCTGGAATCTCTGGGCCGGCTGTGGATGGCGGGATTAAAAATCGATTGGCGGAAGTTCTATCAAGGTGAACGCCGTTATAGAGTGCCGCTGCCTCTCTATCCATTCGAACGGCAGCGCTACTGGATTGATCCCTTGCCACGCACGGCGCAAAAGGAAACGGGCAAGTCGCGCGCCACAGTGGGGAAAAAGCCGGACATCTCCGATTGGTTTTATCTTCCCTCATGGAAGCCGACTCTTTTCCCTGCTCCGGCAGACGAACAACACGGCTCATGGCTGGTGCTGGCAGATGGTTGCGGTTTTGGAGAACGACTGGCCGCAGAGTTGGCGGGCGATGGCAGGCGAGTTGTAATGGTGAAGACCGGAGAGGAGTTCTGCCGGAAGGACGAAACGACCTTCGTACTCCGTGTTGACAACAAAGAAGATTACGTACGATTGCTGGAAGAGCTGCGCAATCAGGACCAATTGCCGGGAGCAATTGTGCACGCCTGGAGTCTCAGTGCCGATGGAGCACCGGTCCGCAAATTCTCTGAGTTCGAGGAATATCAATCCTGCGCATCGTACAGCCTGCTTTTCCTGGTTCAAGCATTGAGCAAATATTCCGATTCGAAGTTCGACCTGAGTGTGGTCTCCAATCACGTCCAGCGTCCGGTTGCCGGTGAACGTTTGCATCCGGAAAAAGCTCCAATGCTGGGTCTCTGCCGGGTAGCTTCCCAGGAGATTTCCAACATTCGCTGCCGCTTGATCGATGTGGC
>DATMMY010000462.1:0-3371 GCA_035569515.1 Candidatus Solibacter sp.
GATAGGTCCAATGCTCAACTCTGAAGCCAGAGCGAGCAGACCTGAATCCCCCAGGTCGAAAGGAGCTACTGGTGCAATCCTTCGGCGTTTCTTGGAAACAACTCTGTTCTCCCTGGAAGATTCACCCCAGAGAAAGAGAGAGTCGTCACAAAATGCAGCATGGAGGATGATCATTGGAGCGACGTGGAACGAACGATTGTATAGTTTCCCGGGGCTTGATGCTGTGAGGTAAGCCGCTTGAGTGATTCACATAACTCAAGGCCCGAACCAGCGAAACAAGAAGGTCTAGCTAGGCATTTCAATTTATGTCAATTTTGGCATTTATGGCAATCTTGGCAATCGGCGCTACCGACTGTTCCAGCGTTCAACAATCTCGTCAATCTTGTCACGCACAATGAGCCTTGCCGCAGACCGGTCCACACCTCGCATCAGCAACTCATCGTAGTTCGTACGCCGATGCCGGATATACGCAATGGCGGCCAGCCGAAGCGCTTCTTCATCGAGGTTTCTTCCCGCCTCGCTGCGCCCGACGCGTCCGCTGCTGCGCTCGCTGGTGTGCCTTGCTATGGATTCCGCATCTTTTGCCGGACAACCTGGAAACATCTCCATCAATTTGGCTTGCATGGCGCGGGCAAGCTCCATATCCTCGTCCGCACGGCGAAGGGCATCGCGCACGCGCCGGGCCTCACGCAATTCCTCATCAGCCAGGCATTCTTCCTGCGCTTGCGCCAACGCTTCTTCTTCAACCAGCAGGCCTTGGCGTTCATAACGCTTGCGCGCACGGCTGAACTTGACTATGACGGCCCACAATTTGCTGTGCTTCTTCGCCCGTCGCGTAAGCGCGGCGTCCCCTGAGGGAAGCCAGACGAGGTGGTCGAGGTCCGCGCATTCCGTGCATAGCGGCCTGCCCTTTTCCATGCTGAGCAAGCTACCCTTTAGCAATTCCTGCTTGCATTCCGAGCACTCGGAATCCCGGAGGATGGAAAACACCACTAAATCTTTGGAATCCGATGTGACCTGCTCTTCTGAGCTCTTCGCCTGCTGTCTCATCTGAGAAAACCTTGTGCAGTAACGCTATCGTGCGTCTAAAGAATTATACCCCTGCTTAAGCCTGCTACAAGCCCAGCAGGCTTGCGGCATTGCCACCGAGAATTCGCTTCTTGCCCTCTTCAGGAATATTAAGTGCGTGAATGCTTTCCAGCATCTTTTCAATACTGCCGATCTGATGAGGGTAGTCACTGCCCGCCAGAATCCGGTCAACTCCTGCAAAAGCAATTGCAAGCTCAATGGCCCGTGGATCGAAGTTGACCGTATCGTAGTAGAAACGCTTCAGGTATACGCTAGGCGGCTGGGAGATGTTCGGTCGGCACTCGCTGAAAGCGTGATAGCCGCGATCAAGCCGCTCCGCCAGATAAGGGATCGCTCCGCCCAGGTGCCCCAGGACCCAACGGATTCTCGGGAAGCGTTCCGCCACTCCGCTGAAGACCAGGCCTGCTGTTGCCAGAGTGGTGTCCATAAGGAACCCGACCAGCGGCATCAGCCAATAATCCAGCATGGCTTCCACGCCCACCGGGTTGGTTGGATGAATGTAGAGTACTGCCCCAGCCTCGTTGGCAGCCTCGTATAACTTCCAAAAACGCTGATCGTAGAGGGCCACACCGTTGACATTGCTGAACAGCATGGCGCCCGGGAAGTGCAATTGTCCAACCGCCCGGCGAAACTCGGCCTCGGACGCCGCAGGGTCATTGAGCGGAAGCGTCGCCAGAGCCACGAAGCGCCCGCCTTTGTCGGCTACGGCGCGCGCAAACGCATCATTTACCAGACTTGCCAGACGCACTGCCGTGGCGGTCTCCTCAATGTGCGTCCCCGGTGTGGTCAGGGTGATGACCTGGGTGTCTACTCCTGCATCCCGCAACACCTGCTCCCGATAATCGATGTCACGATGGCCGCGCACCGCAACGTTGTAGTCACCGGGATAATGCAGCGAAGGATTGCCTTGATCGTCGTGGGTAATGCGCACGGCGCTCGGACCTTTTTCGAGCGCTTCAATATAGTTAGGCGAGTAATAATGATTGTGAAAATCAATGATGGGCATCAGCATGGGCCTCTTTCGGGACTCGGCGTGACCAGACAAAGTACACGGGAAGTCCCAACAGAAGCAAGCCCAGCCCCACAGCGCTGCCGCGTGGATTCGCGGCACACTCGTTTAATACGATTCCCACCGAAGCCAATATAAAAATCACCGGCAGGACAGGATAGCCGCGAGCCAGGAACACCGGCTTGTATTCCCGCCGTCGTAGAACAAAGAGACCGAAGGCCAACAGAGCGAAGAACAGCCATTCGGTATAAACCACGCGCGTGAAAAGTTCGCGATAGCTGTTCGTGGCCACCAGCACCGACGACCACACCGCCTGCGCAAGAATGGCCAGATGCGGAGCTTGATGGCGCGGATGAACGGCTCCCATCCAGCGGAACGCCAAACCATCCTGGGCCATGGCGTAATAAACCCTGGGGCCCGCGAGGATGATGCCGTTCAGCGCACCCAGGGCGGAAAAGACGACCAGAATGGCAATGGCGCCACCGGCCCGCGATCCCAGAACGCGTCCCGTGGCATCCGCAGCTACACGCGTGGAGTGAGCAACTTCACCCAGCGGCAAAACATAGAGGTAGCCGGCGTTCAGCAGGACATAACATGCAGTCACGATCAGCGTGCCTGCCATCAAAGCACGCGGTATCGTCCGCTCGGGTTCGCGCGTCTCGCCGGCGGCATAGGTCACCATGTGCCATCCGCCAAATGCGAACAACCCGGCGGCAATCGCCAGCCCATAGGACCGCAGGGCTGCGCCCGCCGCATGTCCAGCTTGCAACGGCAGTTCCCTGTGGGCCGTACCTCCAAACCAAAACAAAAGGACCACCATCAAAGCAATGGCCGCGAGTTTTGCCGCAGTCAGTGCCAGTTGGACTGCGCTCCCTAGCTTTACTCCCAGGTAATTCACCAGGGACAGCACGAGAATTGCGGCAATGGCCACGGCCCGAATTGCAGGCTCTCCCAGAGGCACGAAGTAAGCGATATAGCGCGCCAGGATCACGGCAATCGCTGCAAGGATTCCGGAGTGCACGCTCCAGAACATCGCCCAGCCCCAAAGAAATCCCAGGATCGGAGAAAATATCTCTTTCAGGAAGACATAGACACCGCCGGTATGCGGAAACACCGATGCCAGTTCCGCACATACCAGTGCCCCACATACCGTCAATGCGCCTGCAATCAGCCATACCAGCATGATTCCGCCGGTGCTGGGAACGAGGCGAGTAATTTCAGATGGCTGGATAAAGATGGATGCGCCTACGATGATCCCAACCACCATGGCCGT
>DATMMY010000463.1:0-5099 GCA_035569515.1 Candidatus Solibacter sp.
CTCAATCACCAGGTTGGGTCGCACCGCTTCAACCGGGAGAACGTGCTGGTACGGAACACCTTCATGCTCGAGGAAAATTGTCCTGAGAACTTCGTGACGCGCAACCAAATCACCCAGCGCCAATTCCAGCGATTTTTCATCCAGTTCGCCATTCAGGCGGAGTGCCAGCGGAATGTTGTAAGTTGCTCGCGGGCCTTCCATCCGGTAGAGGAACCACAATCTCTGCTGAGCATAGGAAAGGGGCAATCGCTCCGGCCGGGGCCTCGGCGTTAACGCCGGCCGTGATTTCTGCGTTTCAGATTGCCGTTTGAGCCAGTCGACAAGTTCGTCCCGGTGCGACTTAAGTTCCAGCCTGATCTTATCGGTCAGGACTCCACGAGGAGCGCTGATGCGCAAGCGATCTTCCTCCAGCCAGATCCGCGCTCCCAGATTACGGAGTTCCAGTAACAGCTCTGCACAGCTCATATTTCTTCTTCCTCAAACAGTTCATCATTCATTGGCGCGTTTGCAGCGTTGACGGCAGCGGATGTGTATATCGCCGCCTGAAGCGTGGTGCACAAGTCTTTCACCGTACTAGCCGCATAGAGATCACGCACAGCAAGGTCAATGCCAAAGCGGGCTCGCACACGACCTGTCAAACGCATGGCCAGAAGCGAGTGCCCGCCAAGCTTAAAAAAGTCGTCGTCAATCCCCACGCGCTCCAGCGCCAGCACTTCGGCAAACATACGGCACAGTATTTCTTCTTCCGCGGTGCGCGGACCACGATAATTCTCATGGAGCCGTTCCGGCGCAGGCAATGCCTTGCGGTCCAGCTTTCCACTGGGAGTGACTGGCAGCGCATCCATAGCGATAAAAGCTACCGGGACCATGTAGGCGGGAAGCTGCTGGTTCAAATTGCGACGCAACGTTGCAGCGTCAGGCATGGTTCCATTTGCAGGAGTGACATACGCAACAATCTCCTTACCTGCCGGACTGTCTTCGCGCGCAATCACGGCGACTTGCCCCACTTCCTCCTGTGCCCTCAAAACTGCCTCAATCTCACCCAATTCAATGCGGCGGCCGCGAATCTTGACCTGGTGGTCAGCGCGGCCCAGAAATTCCAGATTGCCGTCTGCGCGCCAGCGCACGAGATCTCCGGTGCGGTACATTCGAGTTCCTGGGGCGCCAAACGGATCGGGGACAAAGTATTGAGCCGTGAGTTCTGCCCTGTTCAGATAGCCACGCGCCAAACCAGCACCAGCCACGTGCATCTCGCCGACCACGCCTGCCGGGACAGGCTCAAGATATCGATCAAGTACATACACACGTGTGTTGTGGATAGGAGAGCCAATGGGAGGAGTCGTTGAACCCGACAGCGGATCGCTGATTGTAGCGCACACCGTGACCTCGGTAGGTCCATACGCATTAATCATCCGTCGGCCCGGCGACCAGCGAGCCACCACTTCTCCCGGCAGCGCCTCTCCGCCATTCATCAGGCATTCAACTGGAAGGTCAAAGCCTTCCAGGCTCGCAAGCACCCCCAGTGGCAACAGCGCATGTGTTACTTTCTGTGATACCAATGCGTCCCGTAGTGCAGCGCTGCCGCGGTTATCACCTAAAAGCACCAGTGCAGCGCCTGAGGTCAACGCCATGAGTAATTCCCAGAAAGAAGCGTCAAAGTTCAGTGAGGCAAACTGCAATACATGCGAATCTTGCTTGATCTTGAGCCGCTCCGCCTGCTCGCCGGCCAGTGACGGAATGCCGGTGTGAGTAACCACAACGCCCTTAGGGTGTCCCGTGGAGCCGGAGGTATAAATCACATAAGCAGGATGCTGTGGCAGCAGTGGTGAAACCCGCTCAGCATTGTGGGGATCGTGAACTGGAGACTTTCGCAACGCATCTGTAATTTCTTGAGAATCAAGCTCGACGATCTTTGCAGTCTTAGACAAACGCGAACTCAATGCGGAATTGCTCAGCACAAAAACCACTGCGGCGTCGCCCAACATATATTCCAGGCGGGCAAATGGATAATCCGGATCGAGCGGCAGGTAGGCAGCTCCGGCTTTTGAAACTGCCAAAATCGCAACAATCATTTGCGCTGAGCGTTCCAGAGCAATGCCCACCAGCGACTCCGGTCCCACACCAGCGCTGATCAGGTAGTGTGCCAGCCGGTTTGCCTGCTCGTTCAACTCTGCATATGTCAGAGACTGATCACCAATGACCGCAAGCCCATCCGGCGTGCGCGCTACCTGAGCTTCAAACAGCTCCGGCAACGTGGTTTGCTGCGGTGCGCTGCCGCTGGTGGTGTTGAATTCCTCCAGCAATTGCTTTCGTTCGCCGGGACCGAGAATACTGAGCTGCTGCCACGGAAGATCAAGTTGGTCTATTGCCTGCTCCATCAGTCGCACAAAGCGCATTGCCAGAAGTCCGATTTCGTCGCGAGTGAATCGTCCCGGATCATAGTCAAACCGCAGGTGCAGGCGTTCCCCGGGGGAGACGGCCAGGGCCAGTGGATAATGCGAAGCATCCTGCATCTCAGCGTGCGCCAGCCGAAGGCCGGCTATCGGTTTCGCCAACGCGGCCCGATCCAACGGATAGTTCTCAAAAACAGTCACGGTGTCAAAGAGTTTGTCCAGGCCGATTTCACGCTGGATTTCAGTCAACCCTATGTGCTGCACAGAAATCATTTTCGCCTGGTCTTGCTGGAAGCGGGACAGGAGCTGATTGAGAAGCTCGCCGCACTGCAATTGCACCCGCATGGGAACGGTATTGATGAAGAATCCCGGCATCTTCTCCACACCGGATAATTCAGCGGGACGACCCGACATCGTCAGCCCGAATACAACATCGTCCTTCCGAGTGAGCCGTGCCAGCAATATCGCCCAGACGCATTGCACAAAGTTGCTCAGGGTTAACCCGCGCATGCGCACGCTGTATTGCAAGCGAGACGTGAGCTCCGCGGACACTTCACGCGTGAATTGCTCCGGCATCGTCAAAGACGCGTGACCGTCCTTGGAGGATGCAACCAGCGTAGCATCGTCTACTCCATCCAGGTATTCCTTCCAGACACGCAGTGCACAGCGATGATCCTGCTTTGCCAGCCAGGCCAGGTAATCCTCGTAGGGACGCACACGCGGCAGGAGATCGGGGTTAACCCCGGAGCCATATAGCTCCAGCAGTTCACTCACCAGCAATGGCATCGACCAGCCATCAAGCAGCAAATGGTGGTTCGTCAGCACCAACAGAGAACGTTTGGCTTCCAGACGCACGAGAGCAAAACGCAGCAGCGGCCCTTCGGAAAACAGGAAACGGTTACTGCGATCTTCAGCCAGGATTTGGTTTTGTTGCCAGAGCCGCCTCTCCGCATCTATCACGGAGAGATCTATTTCTCGCCATTGCAATTTCACCTGTCCGGAAATTACCTGTACTGGCCGCTCAAGTCCCTCGTAGAAAATGCGAGCCCGAAGATTAGGATGACGCCACAGTATCGCTTCACTCGCGGCCTTCATCCGCGCAACGTCCAGATCTCCTTCAAGTTCAAGGCAAACTTGTACGGTGTAGATGTCGGGCATGCCGTCATCAAAAAGCGAATGGAACAGCAAACCCTCCTGCAGCGGAGTCAGCGGCAGCACCGTCTCCAGGCGAGGACATGAGGCTTCCAGCCAATCCACCTGCGGTTGCGTGAGAGCTACCAGTGGAAAATCTGAAGGTGTATGCCCGCTCGCTCCCGGCTCTTCTGCACAGTGCACAATAGCTTCCAATGCCTGCTGCCAAAGGCGCGCCAGAGTGCGCACATCCGGCTCCTGCAAATGTCTGGTTGCCCAATTCCAGTAGGCGATCAACTCTCCACCGCGGACGTCATCTATAGCTATGACATTGATCGCAAGCAGGTGCTCCAACGGCATCCGCGGGTCCGCGCCGCCAGCAAAAGCCTGGTCGTCTGCTGCATTCCATTCTTGTGCATCTCCGGCCGCGAATCGCCCCAGGTAGTTGAAGAGCAATTGAGCTTTTGGCCATGAGACAAGCCGTAAACCCGTTTTCGGATTCAGGTATCGCAGCAGACCATAGCTGAGGCCCCTGCCCGGAACAGCCCGCAGTTGGTCCTTAACTCGTTTCACGGCGTTGCCTGCGTGGATTCCACCAGCGAGCGCCTCCGAAATCTTGATTCCACTCACGTCGAGGACAACCGGGAACAGGGTTGTGAACCATCCCACGGTGCGCGAAACATCCAGGTCTTTGCCCCCGCTTTCGCGTCCATGGCCTTCCAACTCCATTAATACTGGACGGTCTTCAGCCCCGGACGTCTGCCGCCATGCTGCAATCGCTACCCCCAAAGCAGCTAGCAACACCTCATTCACTTGCGCATGAAAAGCAGCCGCGGAAGTCAGCACGGACGCACTAAGCGGAGCCGGCAGAGTAATTTGCAAGTGCCTGGCTGTGCTGATCGTGTCCTCATGTGGATCAAGGATTGCATCCCGCACGAGCGGTTCACCGGAGACAATGATTTTTTCCCATGCCGCAAGCTCTTCTTCAACGGTGGCCGTAGCAGCACGCTCAGAGAGATACCGAACCCAACGTCTAAACGAAACCGGAACCGGATCAAGTAACACTCTGTCGCCGTTGAGCAGCGCAGTCCAGGCAGCAGTCAAGTCTGCCGTCAAAATGCGCCACGAAACACCATCCACTGCAAGGTGATGAATGACAAGCAGCACACAGTGCTCATCTGAAAACCAGACGGCCTGAAATATCTTGCCGGTGTCAGGGTCAAGACGTTCAGCAGCCTGTTGAAGCGCCGTTCGCCGGTCCTCGGAACTCGCACCCGGCGCCCGCACAAGACACTGTTCTGCTTTCACAGTGCCACTTGGACGGACCAGCAGATTCCCGTCTCCGTTCATCTTCAGTCGCAGAACGTCATGCGTGTCGATCACTGCCTGCAAAATCGAGATTAATTCCTGGTGGCGAATTGCTGCCGGCAACCTCAGCAGCATGGACTGGTAAAAAGTCTTGAACGACCCTCGTTCGAGCAGTCTGCGCATGATCGGCGTAGCAATAACTTCGCCCACACCGTCGTCTGTTGCGGGTGTAGTCACGCTGCTAATGGTTCTTGCCGCTGCTGCCAG
>DATMMY010000464.1:0-9867 GCA_035569515.1 Candidatus Solibacter sp.
TAGCGTCCCATCCATCCGCCATCCACGACCAGGACATGGCCGTGGACATAATCGCTGGCGGCTGAGCAAAGGAACACGGCGCCGCCGCCGATGTCTTCCGCTTCTCCCCATCTACCGGCGGGAATTCGTTCCAGAATCTGCCGATTGCGCGTTTCATCGCTCTGCAGGGCCGCTGTGTTTGTGGTGCGTATGTAGCCGGGCGCAATGGCATTGACGTTGATTCGACGAGGGGCCCATTCATTAGCAAGCGCCTTGGTAAGCTGCGCCACCGCGCCCTTGGAGGCGGCATACGCCGGGACCGTGATGCCTCCTTGAAATGCCAGCAAAGAGGCGATGTTCAGGATCTTGCCCGGCTTCTGCTTTTCGATCCATTCGCGGCCTACCAGTTGACTCAATTGAAAGACGCTCCTCAAATTTACCTGTAACACC
Organism: Candidatus Solibacter sp.; assembly: GCA_035569515.1. Taxonomy (GTDB): domain Bacteria; phylum Acidobacteriota; class Terriglobia; order Terriglobales; family Acidobacteriaceae; genus Angelobacter. The sequence goes on from DATMMY010000464.1 coordinate 430, forward strand.
ATGTCCCAATCGCCCAGCGCAAATTGGTGCGCCGGCGCTCGCCTGATGATGCCCGCGTTATTTACCAGGATATCGATGGCTGCAAATGACCTGGTTTTTTGAAAAAGCTCCTGCGCGCCCTCCGGCTGCGAAAGATCGGCCTGCACTGCCATTGCGCGGCGGCCCAGCCCCTCGATCTTTCTGCACGTCTCTTCCGCCGGGCGCGAGTTGCCGTGACAGATCACGTCCGCGCCCGCTTCCGCAATCGCTACGGCAATGGCCGCTCCTATACCGGCGGACGATCCGGTGACCAGCGCGGTCTTGCCCGAAAGATTGAAGAGGTCCATTGAATATAACCGGGGCCACTATTTCCGGCTGGCCTCAAGACCTGATCCTGAACTGCCGAATTCCGGTTGAATGTTCACCACGCCAAACTGCCGGTCTTCCACTTCGCGATGCGCAGCCATGGCCCAGAGAAAGCCGATACGGTGTCCGGGTGCGGAGACATTGGGATGATAGCCGCGAGGCATCAAAACCGCGTCCCCTTCCCGCACCACCGCCACCAGCTCAGGCTCATTGGTGTCCGTGTACACAAACTGCACGCCGAAGCCAGGCGCCGGCATCTCGATGTAGACGTACATTTCTTCCAGCATCCTGGCGTGCTCGTGCGGCGGCCAACTCGTCCAGTTCCCCGGCTCGGAGATGGTGAAGCCGGCAAGTACCCGGCCTGCCTTGACGTTGCTCCCAATCACAATATTCAGGTCGCGGGTAGTTGCTGCGCCTCCGGCGACGAAGTGAAGCGTCTTGTCTTCGCGAACATTTTCGTATCGCACTACCTGCAGCGGATAATCTCCTTCGACCTCGGCGGAAAATTCGGCAAAGTCGGCTGACTTCCCGCGAACATGAATGCTCGATCCCCTGGGAATATAAACCGCATCATGCTTGCCGAGGGTGAATTTATTTTCAGCAATCGTAAACTCGGCTTCGCCTGAAAGGCAGATGAGGGCGGTCTCATGCTTCCTGGTGTTGAAGCTAACCTCGGGCGCGGCGGAATCCAGCTTGATGCGTGCATAACAGAGGTGCTGCATGCTGCTGTTTTCAGGGGTGATCACCACTTTACGGCCAGAATGAGTATTGGTCTTCCGGAAAATATTGCCTTCGCGAATTAAGCGGTCGGTCTCTGGATAAACTTGAGTGCTCATGGTTCTCCTTAAAGGAATCCTCTAGCGGGCGATGCGCGCCGAAACCCCTTTCATCAATTTCTGGACTTCGTCAAAAGTTGCCATCGAGGTGTCCCCGGGAGTGGTCATGGCAAGAGCGCCGTGAGCGGCGCCGCATTCAATTGCCCAGCTGGGTTCATGGCCGGAAAGTATTCCGTAAATGAGTCCTGAGGCAAATGAATCTCCGCCACCCACACGGTCAAGTATCTCCACGTCCGCGCGCCGGGTAGCTTCATGGAAACTGCCGTCGCAATAGCATATTGCGCCCCAATCATTCCGGCTGGCGGATGCGACCGTACGCAGGGTGCTGGCCACGATTTTCAGGTTCGGATACTCTCTGACAACTTCTTTCATCATCTCTTTGAAACATGCGGTGTCAAGGGCGGAAAAATTCTCATCTACACCCTTTACCGCAAAGCCCAGCGCAGCCGAGAAATCTTCTTCGTTGCCAAACACAACGTCAACCAGTCGCACCAGTTCGCGGTTGGTAGTCTGGGCTTTCTTGAGACCTCCATTGGATTTCCAAAGCGAGGCCCGATAGTTCAGGTCATAAGAAACAATCACCCCATGCCGCCTGGCGGACTCCATTGCTTCCTTTGCGACCTGCGGGGTAGTTTCCGACAGAGCGGCGAAAATTCCGCCGGTATGAAACCATCGGCAACCGTCACGGGCGAAAATCTGCTCCCAATCTATTTCGCCGGGCTTCAGTTGCGAGACAGCCGTGTGCCCGCGGTCTGAACATCCGATGGCGGCCCGCAGGCCAAAGCCTCTCTCAGTGAAGTTCAGCCCATTACGGACTTGCCGCCCCACAGCGTCGTATTCCACCCACCTTATATAAGACTGGTCCACGCCTCCCTGATAGATCAGGTCTTGAACCAGCCTGCCGACAGGATTATCGGCAAATGCCGTCACAATGGCGGTATTCAACCCGAAGCAGCGCTTCAGGCCGCGGGCGACGTTATACTCCCCGCCGCCTTCCCAGGCGCGGAACTCGCGCGTATGGGCGATCCGGTTCTCTCCAGGATCCAGGCGAAGCATCACCTCCCCCAGGGCAACCAGGTCCCATCGGCACTTTGATCTGTCTTTGACCTTAAAGCTATACATGGCTAGTTCGACTCACCGTACAAGTGTCCCTGAAGGCCTTCTCCCGATTGAGAAATCTTCGACATCTTTAGCTCTCCCCGATGGCAGCTCCGTGTTTGTTTCGCTTCCCTTGTGTTTCCCTTCGTGACCTTCGTGGTTGGACCTTGAACCTAGATCTTCTCCGTGTCTCCGCGCCTCCGTGGTAGGTTTTGCCTTTCTGTTGCGGCCTAGAAAGCCAGTCGCAAGCCAAGCTGAATCTGCCGTGTCGCCTGGGCGCTGGTAATAGTTCCAAAGTTTGCTGTGCCCACGGTTGAGTTGGGAGCATTCAAGTTGGCCATGTTGAACACATTCATCGCCTCTGCCCGGAACTGAAGATTCAGGCTCTCCCTTACCTTGAAGGTTCGAAAGATGGCCAGGTCCACGTCCTTATAGCCCGGAGCATCCAGAAAGTTTCGCGGAGAATTGCCATCGACCGGAGATCCGTTCGCAGGAATATTTCTGGCAAAGGCGCCGGTATTGAACCAGGCGGCGCTACCCGGATTAGAAATGCTCGGGTTGCCGACCAGCTGCGCACGGTCGTTGTTGTTGCCGTCGAGGTTAGCGTCTGCCCCGTTGGAAATAGTAAAAGGCAGGCCGCTATGGACTTTCAAAATCGGGGAGATGGACCATCCATTCACTACATGCCGCAACAGAGAGTTTTCCCCGTTGTAGTAGTCGGGCTGCCAGATCATGGAGACCACCATCTGATGCCGCATATCGGTATCGGCCCGTCCACGGTCCAGACGAATATTGGCCCCATCCTCAACTCCACCCTGCGTGGTGTTGTTCTGAAGCTGTACGCTGTCGAGTGTCTTGCTATAGGTGTAGAAGGCATTGAACAGAAGGTGGTGCGACATTCTCTGGGCCGCGCTGATCTGAAACGCGTGATACGACGCTGTCTGGCCGGACTGCATGGAAAGCACCGTGCCAAAAGCAGGATTAGGCCGCCTGGACTGCGAATTGGAAGTGGTGGCCCCGGCCAATGTTGGGTAATTCAAGTCAACGGCAAAGGGCAGGTTGTGACTCAAAGAGCCCACATAGGCCGCGGTGATACTCATGCTCCGAGTGACCTGGCGCTGCACTGACATATTGAGTTGATAAGTATAGGGCCAGCTGAAATTCGGGGATGGACCGAAGATTGAACCTCCGGGCACAAACTGGCCGTTATACGGGAAAGGATCTCCTCCTGCGAGCCCCTTGTAAGGATTCGTCAGCGTGGCGCCTGTTCCCTTGTTGGTGGAGGTGTTGTTGTTGTTGAAATTCAACCGGATGGCAAACGGCTCGAAGTTGGACGTGGTGTTCCACTGGTTGCCGGAAACGCTCCCGTAAAAAACGCCCGCGCCGGCGCGAATTGCGGTTTTGCCGTCGCCAAACGGGTCCCATGCCAGACCAACGCGAGGAGAGAAATGTTTCCAGGCCACAGGAACGATACCGCGGGTAAACCCAGGGTCACCGGCAAAGAGTATCCCGACGGGGGCCGTGGGCCTGAGAGTGGAGTGCGCGCCCGGCACATAGGTGGATTCTTTATTCTGCGGATCGGTTGGTGGGGTCTGCACGTCCCAGCGCAGCCCCAGGTTCAGCATAAGGCGGGGATGAATCCGGAAATCATCCTGCACGAAAAGCGCGCTATACCAGCTATTGGTAAAGCCAAAGCTGGGGGCGTCCTGGGAGAGCGAACTGGGAAGTCCAAGTTCGAAATCTGCCAGGGCATTCTTGCTGACCACGCCGTTGAAAGTGAAGACGCCATAGTTGTTCAACAGCGCCTGCTGGATATCTTTATCAAGAGAGACTTCGCCGCCAAACTTGAGCGAGTGCTTGCCGCGCGTGTAGCTGAAGGTGTCCCGGAGCGCGTAAAAATTCGTGCCGGCCACAGGTCCGGCAATGGCCTGGGTCAGGTTGAAAAATCCAGTGACGTTGAGTTGCGGCAATGAAGGTGTGCCCTGAATGGTAAACAATGATCCCAGATCGCCCAGGGAACTTTGCGGCACGTTAAGACGCCCGCCGAAATTGCGCGTATAGGTGAGCCAGAGTTGGTTCACCATTTGCGGGTTGATGATCCAGGTATCGCTCACATTGGCATCGTGCTGTCGCCAGTTGAATTGCTGGCTGGACCAGGGCAGATTGCCGTTGCCCGCCCGGGCAGTGTTGTTCCCGCTCGTCTCAAAATAGCTGACCGCCAGGCGGTGGCTTTCGCTGAAGTTGTGGTCCACCTTGGCCAGAAACTCGTCTGTGTCATAAGGGCTGGGCACAAAACCCTGCCATTTATTTGCGCCAAGATTAGCAGCAGGGATGGAGTTGTTAATGATGCCCATGGCCACGCCATCCCGCCGGTTGACGGGAATGAAATTATTCAGGAAAGGCTTTCCGGTAGCCGGATCGTTAGGCTTCACCGCCGATTGGGAAAAATCCCCGTTGCGCTCCAGCGCCGTGGGCACGATCGCGCCGTTCAGAAAGGTGCTCGTTACCTGCCGCAGTCCAGCATAGGAGCCAAAGAAAAAAGTCTTGTTCCTGATGATCGGGCCGCCAATGGCGCCGCCAAAGCGGTTGCGATGCAAAGGGGGAGTATCGGAGACGTTATTGCCCCAATCATTGGCGTTCAACACGGTGTTCTGCACGAACTCGAACAAGGAACCATGAAAGTTGTTGGTGCCTGACTTGGTGAGGACGTTGACGACGCCGCTGGCAAAGCGCCCGTATTCGGCGTTGTAGTTGTTGGTCTGCACCCTGAATTCCTGGATGGCATCAGGGTTGGGAAGAATGTTGCCGGTGTTGCGGAGGCTGGTCATGTTGACCCCGCCGTCCAGGTAGTAGTTCACTGACCCGGCGCCGCCATCCACTCCACCGTTGATCAAGGTGCGCTGTTCGGGATAACCAAGAACGATACTGTTGTCGTTTCTCTGGACGCCCGGGGTCAGATCCAGCAGCGTATACACGTTGCGGTTGACGATGGGCAAGTCAACGATCTCCTGGTTTTCTACGGTGCGCCCCAGTTCCGGATCGCCGGTATTCACAATGGGAGCCGCCGCCGTTACCTCAACCGTCTGGCCTGCGGCGCCGACCTCCAGTGAAGCATCCACGCGCACCGTTTGGTCTACCTGCAGCGTCACCCCGCTCTGAATGAACTTCCGGAAGCCGGTAGCATCCACCGTGACGGAATAATTGCCTACGGGCAAAAACTCAATCCTGTATTCTCCCTGAGCGTTGGTCTTGACTGAGCGGCCAATGTTTGTGCCGGTGTTGGTGGCGGTGACTTGAGCGTCGGCGATTGTCGCACCGGTTTTGTCGGTCACAGTTCCAAAGAGATTGGTGGTGGTGATCTGGGCGCTCAGCAGCGACGGCATCAATCCCAGTACACACAAGGCCCATACGCAAAATCTTGCTTTCATCTGAATACCTCCACTGATTAGTCAACGGGGCAAAGTGATACCGTATTATGAGATTACGTCTCATATCTAAAATTACGCGCGAAAAAACTCGGCTTGCGCCGAGTGCGAAACTACTAGGCTCCGATCGTTACCTTTGTGCCAATGCTGCCCGGCAAGGCCACAGGCCGTTCCTTAAAGCCCAGTTCCACTGAGAGAGCATGCGCCGCCGCAATGACCGGCCCCGAAAGACCTTTCACTTTCTCGTTTGTAACGCGGAATGCGGGGCCGGAGACGCTGATGGCAGCTACAGGTTCACCGGAAAAGTTGCGGACTACGCAGCCCACGCAACGTACCCCTTCTTCAATTTCTTCATTGTCAATGGCATAACCCTGTTCGCGGATGGCGATCAGCTCTCTCTTGAGCTCAAGAAAACTGGTAATGGTGTTGGCAGTCACAGCCCGTAGTCCGTGCTTGCGGACAATCGCCTCGACTTGAGCTTCCGGCAGATAGGCCATCATGGCCTTGCCCATTGCCGTGCAATACGCGGGGTTTCTTCGCCCCACACTTGAGGACATGCGGACCGATCGCGCCGGCTCGACTTTATCAAGATAAACAACTTCCGTTTCGTCCAGAATGCCGAGATGCACGGTTTCGCTTGTCTCCAGCACTAGCCTGTCCAGGAAGGGCCGGGCGCGCTCGCGAAGGTCGAGTTGCGAAACGGCCTTGGTTCCCAGTTCGAAGAGCTTTAAACCCAGACGATACCGGCCATTGACCGAATTCCGCTCGATTAACTTGTGGCGCTCCAGCACCATGATCAAACGGTGGGCCGTACTCTTGTGCAGTTCCAGCTTCTCGGAAATTTCTCCCAGCGCCAGATCAGGACCTTCGGAAGAAAGCATGTCGAGAATCGCCAATGCGCGATCCAGCACCTGAACCTGGTAAGGAGACTTGACGGGGGTTGCTGTCTTAGATCGTGACACGGTATTGCATTATATGAAAAACAAATACGATGTCAAGGATTTCCTGATAGGTCTGAGCTACTAAGGTTATTTTTTAGAAATGCCGCGGGTGCTAAGTGATCCAGCCGTAGCAAAGGAATACGAATCCGTAGTCGGGTGCCCCAACCTTCGCGGTTTTTGCGAAGGGTGGCCGAACTGGGAGCGCGCAGCAAATCCGCTCCTGTGGAGTGAAGAACCAATGACAGCTCCAACCATCCGTCGCAAAGAACATGATCTATCTCACAGGTGAGGTGGCCCTGGCAGACGCATTTTCTCTCATGAATGGTTCGGGCAATTCCAGTCCAAGAAATTGCCGCGCGTTGTGGAAGCAGATATTTTCAACCATGGGCCCGACGAGCGCCTCTTGGTCCGGAATCAAGCCGTTCTCAATGTCTTCGCCGATTAGGTTGCACAGCACGCGCCGGAAGTACTCATGGCGAGGATAAGACATGAAGGAGCGAGAGTCCGTCACCATTCCGACAAAGCGGGAGAGCAAGCCGGTATTTGAAAGAGTATTGAGCTGCTGCTCAATGCCTTCCTTTTGATCAAGAAACCACCAGGCAGCGCCGTATTGGATCTTTCCCATATGGCCGCTCTCGTGAAAGTTACCGGCCAGCGTGGCAAAGGTGTAGTTGTCGCTGGGATTCACGTTGTAAAGGATCACCTTGGGTAAGGCATTTTCCTGTTCGAGGCGGTCAAGGTAAGCGCCCAGCCTGCCTGCCTGCGGCCAATCTCCCATTGAATCAAATCCGGTATCGCGGCCCAGGGTCTTCAGCGCCCGCTGATTCACGTTTCGTTGTGCGCCCAGATGAAGCTGTTTCGTCCATCCCTTGGCGTGATCGAGGTGCCCGAAAAACACCATCATGAAGGAGGCAAATTTCGAGTGCTCTTCGACGCTCGCGGCCTGGCCGGAGCGCACCTTCCTGAAAATCTCCTGCGCCACCGTTTGAGTGCAAAAATCGGCATGACAGTAATCGAGACCATGGTCAGACATGCGGCAGCCAACCTGATGGAAGTCATCGTGACGCCGATGCAGGGCCTCGAGAAAATCATTGAGCGTTGCGATTTCCACGTTGGCCGAGGCGCTCAGCCGGTCAACCCAGTCATTAAAAGCCTCAGGATCGCGAACGCCCAGGGCCTTATCAGGCCGGAAGGTGGGATAGACCCTGGTGGAGAAACGAGCAGAGCCAGAGCCGCCAGCGGCGAGCTGGTGATGGTAGGAGAGGCTTTCACTGGGATCGTCGGTGGTGCAAACAGCTTGCACGCCGAATCGTCTCAAAATTCCCTGGGTCGTCAGACTGTCATCTGCCGCCAACTGAGCGTTGGCATATTTCCAGATGCCGGGGGCGGTATCTGCGTCCAGAAGCTCATCGATATCGAAATAGCGCTTGAGTTCGAGATGCGCCCAATGGAAGAGAGGATTGCGGACGGTATGCGGAACGGTTGCCGCCCAGGCCAGAAATTTTTCATAGGCCGGCGCGTCGCCGGAGCAGAAACGCTCCTGGGCTCCGTTGGCACGCATCGCCCTCCACTTGTAGTGGTCTCCCGCAAGCCAGATGTCAAACAGATTGCCAAACCGCCGGTTCTCGGCGATTTCCCTTGCGGAAAGGTGCGTGTGAAAATCGAGGATGGGTTGATCTTCCGCGTGCTTGTGATAAAGCTCTCTCGCCGCCTGGCTCTTCAGCAGGAAATCGGCGTGAATGAATGACATGGGGAACTCCTCGATTTTGCTATCGTATTTTCACATGCCGTATGGGCCTTTTGGCACGGGGAGATGCTGTCAGGCTTTACAGGGCTGCGGGAAAGTCTTTCGCCACTAAGAATATTACTTCAAGGCCTGTACCCTAAATGTATTTCAACAAACTTACATTACGCTGAACAGGTTGCGAAAAAACTTTTTCGTGCTCGTCTTGGACCTGCAGACGCTAAAGAGCGTGTGTGAGAACTCAAAAATCACCTTTGTTGACAACAACATATTGGGTTCAGCAAATGTCATGATCGCAATATGTAAGGCGAAAAACCTGGTTCTCACACACTCTTCAGTCCCTGCAGATCTGCGGTTAGCCCGAAAACGATTTTTCCGCAGTCTGTATATAGCCCTTCGAAGCTTGGTGCGAGGACAGCTCGGTTCTCGCGTACCTTCCCGATTGCGGCTCGGGGGAGTGAACATCAAGGTAGGGAGTAGTGGGGAAACAGCTGTAGCACCAGGTGTGGAGGCTCCACAGGGCGAGCAGGGTGAGTTGATGATCGTCGCAGACCAAGTAGCGGCGGAGAAAGGAGACAATTTCATTGAGCATCTTCTGTGCGCCGGATGCTTGCTCCTCTTCCGCTGGCGGGGCGGTGGGTTCAGGAGCTATGACATTCTCTTCGATCTCCGCCGGTTCGGTGGATGTTGGGTTTTCGATTTCGGGTTGTTTCTCGAAGCCGGGCAGCATTTTCGACAAGTAATCGTCTCTTTGATTCATATATTCGGTTGTCCTAAGAGCTTCATAATAGAAATATTATTATGATTGTACTATAGCGCGGTTGGCTGTCGAGTATTCCTTGCAACGATGTCTGAGCTTTTGAGAGGATTTAAGGGCATCACAAAAAACCGCGAAGGGTGGGGGTGCGCGGCTGGTTCGGGACCAGGGGGTCGGAGGTTCAAATCCTCTCTCCCCGACCAATCAACAACTTACGGGCTTTTTCCTCAATTCCAAGAGGAGAATGACCCCATGCCTGACTTCGAACAGTTCATTCAAGGACGAACCCGAA
>DATMMY010000465.1:0-3666 GCA_035569515.1 Candidatus Solibacter sp.
TAGAACTGCGCGTTAGATGGTTCCACAGAGAATTGATGTGCTCGCGAATGGGAAGCTGATTGTTCACGGCGGCAGTTGAGAGAGTGTCTGCGGGGAGTTCGAAGTGTTCTTCTACAAAGCGTTTCAGCTCCGCTCGTGATCTGGGTTTTTCCGAGTCGTAGAGGGCCAGAATCTCGGATGGCGCAGATTTTGGAACGGCGTCGGCGAACTCCTTGCTATCGGGAAAGATCCGCTCCATTTCCACGGCGGCAAACAGGTCCTTAAACATGGTTTGTGGAGGTACAGGATCTTGTCCGGCGGCAACCGAAACGCTCCATAAGAGAAAAAGACCAATCACTACCTGGAACGTCAGTCTGGCTCGTTGGCCGGGGCCTTCCATGGTTGGCTCCTTTGCAGTTCGGGCATGTGTTGGACCGTTCTTTTTTTCCGGTTCTCCCGGCAGGCCCGCAACTTACCACTTTTCCACTGAGGGGTGCCACATGCACTGATTCAAGCTATCAAGTCGGGACAATTAGTTAGGCTGCTATGCCACCGATGACGAGGATTATGTTCTCGTTTAAGGCAAGCGACGTTCAGGCTCTAGCCGGTGCGGCGCCTTTTCGCATCTATAGAAGACGCAGGCTTGTCTGCATCTTGCGATAACTCTGCGGCAAGGTCGTCGTCGGGGGCCCACTGGTTAAGTTCAACCAATTCTTCCCTGAGGATTTGGCGCATTGCGGTCAAGGCATTCACGAGCGGCATTGGCGCCCGCTCGCCCAAACCAAAGGATTCGGGACTATCGAGCACGCTTCCCAAATCTCTGTAGACTAGCTTGATCCGGTTCGTCAGAGATTTCATGGCCTTAGCTCCTCGCTAGGATTATATGAAAGCAGCCTGAACTTCAATGTGGATGAGCATCACATGAGAAGTTGGATACGTCTTATATGCAAAGCCTATCAGATAAGTCCACTCAGGGGAGGAAGAGAGAATAATGGGAGGGAAAGGGACGGAGATCCAGATGAGGGCCGCGGTGCTGAGCGCGCCGCAGGATGTTTCGAAGCGGCCTCTTAAGATCGGCTGCGTTCCGCAACCTGAACTCAAGCCTGGACATATTCTCCTGCGCGTGCGCGCTTGCGGCGTCTGCCGAACCGACCTGCACATTGTGGAAGGCGAATTGCCGCAACGTCGCGACGGAATCATTCCAGGGCACCAGATCGTGGGCGAAATAATGGATGGAGCCAGCACAGAGCTTCCTAAAGGCACACGCGTCGGCGCCTCGTGGATTGGTGGTGTTGACGGAACCTGCTGGTATTGCCGGCGGGACCTCGAAAATCTTTGCGATGCTCCCACATTCACCGGCTACAGTGTGGATGGCGGCTACGCGGAATATGCGCTCGCACGTGCCGACTTTGTGTTTCCGCTTCCGGGCGCTCTTGACGATCTGCAGGCTGCGCCTCTGTTATGTGCCGGCATTATCGGGTTTCGCAGCCTTCGCGTGGCCGGAGTCGAGCACGGGGAGCGCGTAGGACTGTTCGGCTTTGGGGCTTCGGCCCATCTTACAATTGCGGTTCTGCGGGCCTGGAAGTGCGAAGTTTATGTCTCAACAAGAGGAGATTCTCATCGCCGATTGGCGACATCGCTCGGCGCCGCGTGGGTTGGCAGCGAGACAGAAAAACCACCTGTTAAGCTTGACCGCGCCGTCACGTTCGCGCCCAGCGGAGACGTGGTGGTGGCGGCTCTTGCCAGCCTGCGCAAGGGCGGCGTTGTTGCAATCAACGCGATCCACCTGGACCGCATTCCAGAATTCGACTATGACCGTCTTCTGTGGGGCGAGCGCCAGATTCGAAGCGTCACGAATATGACCCGTTCCGATGCCCGGGATTTTCTTCAAATTGCAAGCGAGATCAATCTTCGACCCAAGGTCACCGTGTTCCCGCTCGATGAATCCAACGACGCTCTGGCTGCGCTCAAGAGTGACTCCATTGACGGGGCAGCGGTAATCGTCCCGTAGAGTCGCCTCCCGTTTCTTTCCTTTGCATCCATAAGCGCTGATCCTGCATACAGAGCGTAGCAGAGCCACAACCAAAACCCGTTCACCGCAAAGGAAAACCAACACCTTAACCACAAAGGAACACGAAGGGAAACCCCAAGGACACAAAGGAAAAGCAGAAAATCGTAGCAGGCACGAGAAGAATTTGACGGATCGTGGTACAGATTGAGTCCGCCTTTCCCTGATGCTGCCAGCGACCAGGAGGCGCACGATGCCGCTTGCTGGCGCGACCGCGAGTGCGTGTGATGCGAATCACAGCGAATCGTCTGCGTTGCGCCTGTCGTTGTGACATGTACAGAGGCCTTGAACAAAGCCATTTCTGTTTGTTCTTTAGAAGCGGCGCTGGCAACAATTTGTCCACAGACAGGTTCTTTACAGGTAGGAGGACGTCATGAAAAGACACAGCGCTACATGGGCAACCATAGTTTTGGTTGCAATTGCACTTGGCTGCGCAACATTCTCTTGGTCGTCTCAAGGTGCTGCCACCGCGACCGTGCCCGTAAATATCCTAGTGTCGGTCGAGGCGAAGCATGGCAAGGAAATTCCGGTCATCCACCGCGAAGATGTAAGGGTCTTTCACGACAAGAACCGGCTTCAGGTAACAGACTGGCTTCCTTTGCAAGGAGAACAGGCTGGACTTGAACTGTTCCTGTTAATTGACGATTCCACCGATACCAGCCTTGGCCTGCAACTGGATGATCTAAAGAAATTCATCGCCGGACAACCGGAAACCACCGCAATCGCGGTCGGGTATATACGCAACGGCACAGTGAACACCGCGCAGAGCTTTACCAAGGACCATTCCCTCGCTGCCAAAGCGCTGCGGCTTCCGCTGGGCGATGCTGGTGGAATAGCCAGCCCCTACCTTGCCATAACAGACTTGATCGACCACTGGCCGCAGAGCGGGAATCGGCATGAGATTTTTCTAATCTCCTCCGGTATTGATGCCTTGCAACCAGGGCCAGATAATTCCTACTTAGATCAAACGATTGAGCATGCGCAACGGGCCGGAGTTCAGGTCTATTCGATTTATGCATCGCGGACGGGACATTTAGGCCATTCTTTCTGGCGGTTCAACTGGGGACAAAACAATCTTTCGCGACTGGCCGATGAAACTGGAGCTGACGCTTACTTTCAAGGACTCGAAATGCCCATCTCATTCGCGCCATATTTAGATGAGTTTGCCCGGCGGCTTAAGAATCAATACAGACTCACGTTTCTGGCTAAACCCCAGAAAGAGCCAGGATTTCAGCGAATACGACTGGAGACAGAAGTGTCGAACGCCGAATTAGTGGCAGTGGAAAGGGTCTACGTTCCAGGGACCAAGTAGTCCGGAACGAGCGGGCTCCTTCGGGTCCTAGCGTCGCCGCACTTGCGGCTTTACCCAAAAACTCGTTTTCAAAGGTTCAGGGCGGAACCCAAGACCTTTGAAACACAGCGCAGCACAGCCGCAACCAAAACCTGAAACCCTTGAAACACGGAGGAACCCTTCGCTCCGCTCTGTCGAAAATCATTTCTTATATGCGCTCCGCTTCGCTGCGCGCAAGCCTACGGCGTAAGGAGAAGGGCTCTTTTTTTCGTTACCCAGCACTTATGAGGCAGCACGTGCGCAGAGACGCGCCCGTGCTGCCTCAACG
>DATMMY010000466.1:0-5327 GCA_035569515.1 Candidatus Solibacter sp.
TCCCCACCCTGATCCAGCAAGGTCACGAAATGCTTGATATGGGTGTGCAGCCTTACGATTTCTTCCTGAATATCGCTGCGCTCGGCCAACAGGGCCGCTTCCTGCACAATACGGTCTTCTTCCACATTGACCGCCAGTTCCTGCATGCGGGCGCGCACCTTGTCCATATATGCGCGGGTCACTGCTCCGCGCAACTGGGCTACTTCATGGGTGACCTGTTCCAGACTCTGCAGGCGGCGGCGAAGCTCAGCCTCCATGCCCTTTCCCTCTTCTTCGCGCATGATGTTGAGTCTCTCAATGGCCTGCTCCAGCGCAGCCAGCAACGTTGCTTCAAAGTTGCCATTCAACGGCGCTCCCGCACCCATGGCGCCGGGTATTCTCAGGATAACGTTGAGGTCCGGCTCCCCGGGAGCGCCAAACTCTCGGGCCGCCTTTCTGAAGGCGGCTACATAGCCCGCGACCAGGTCGCGGTTGAGTTCGAACCCTTCGCCGGTGCGGCGCTCCACATTCAGGGTGACCTCTACGTGGCCCCGGGCCAGCTTCTCCTTTAATATCCGCCGAATCTTGATATCCAGACCGTCCAACTCCGAAGGGATGCGGAGCTGCGGATCGAGAAAGCGGTGGTTGACAGACTTCAGCGATAAAGTGAACAGGGTCCCATCTTCCACCTGTGACTTCACTTGCGCGTATCCGGTCATGGAGCGGATGGCCATATTTTGATTTGAACCTTATGTGGGGAGAGATTTGCTATCGCTAAAGCTGAGGTTCGCCAGCTGCCACCTCAGCCGCGTGCTCACTTATTTTGGGCTCTAAATCCATAAACTGCAATTCATATAATTTGCGGTAGGTCCCCAGGCGGGTCAGCAGGTCGTCATGCGTGCCGGAATCGGTGATCCAGCCGTTTTCCAGCACCACGATCCGGTCCACCCGGCGTATGGTGGTAAGCCGGTGGGCAATCACAAAAACGGTCCTGCCGTTGATCAGGTTTTGCAGGGCAGATTGCACCAGCGCCTCGGACTCGGTATCCAGGGAGGAGGTCGCTTCATCCAGGATCAGGATAGGGGCGTCTTTCAGCAGGGCGCGGGCTATCGCGATGCGCTGGCGTTCGCCGCCGGAAAGCCGCAGCCCCTTCTCGCCAATGATGGTATTGTAGCCTTCCGGCATTCTGAGGATGAAGTCGTGCGCCAGGGCCGTGCGGGCGGCCTGGACAACGGCTTCCTGGCTGATATCCGGCCGCCCGTAAGCGATGTTGTTCCGGACGGTGTCGTTAAACAGAATGGTCTCCTGGGTAACAACACCGATCTGCGCCCGCAGCGAAGACAAAGTCACGTCGCGAACGTCGTGACCGTCAATTTTGATGGCCCCATCCGTAACGTCAAAGAATCGCGGAATCAGCTGGACCAGGGTGCTCTTTCCGGCGCCGCTCGATCCCACAATGGCCACCACCTCGCCCTTATGGACTTCAAGGGTTATATTGCGCAGCACCGCCGAGGGGCTGCGGCCATTGAGTTCGCCGTATGAAAACCTGACACCCTCGAGCCGAACAGTTTCACCGAATGGAGGCAGGGTAATAGCATTCGGCTTCTCCCTGATTTCATCCTCTTCGTCCATGAAGCGGAAGATTTCGGAAGAAGCGCCCAGTACCTGCTGGAAGCTGTTGTTAAAGAGAGCAAACTTGCGGACCGGATCATAGAGTTTAAAAACGGCCACGATAAAGCCAAAAAAAACTCCAGCCGTGAAGTAATGATTCTTGATCTGGTTGCGCCCCAGCCAGAGCAGGACGGCAATGGCTGCGGCGCCAATGATATCCATGAGAGGAGAGCTGATCGCCTGCGCCCGGACCGAGCGCAGATTAGCTTTAAAGAGATTTCTGGCTGCTCCAAAAAAGCGCCGGCCCTCCCACGCTTCCATGCTGAAGGCCTTTACGATGCGATTGCCGGTAATGGTCTCGTGAAGAATGTTCTGTATTTCGGAGAGCTTGTCCTGGCCCTTGCGCGTGGTATGACGCACGCGCAACCCAATTTTCCCCGACGAGAAAATGACGAATGGAACAAAGACCAGGAGTACCCAGGCCAGCTTGCCTCCCAGCGCCACCACAACCAAGGCCGTAAAAATCAAGGTAAAGAACTGCTGCAGGAACTCCGCCATCACCGTGGAGAGCGCATTCTGGATCTTCTCGACGTCGTTGATTACCGTAGAGACCAGCTTGCCCGTGGGATAGCGGGAGAAAAAACTGATGGAGCGCTTCAGGATACCGTCATACAGATCGTTGCGCAGGTCGGTGACCAGTCCATATCCCGCGTAGCTGACCAGATAAGTGCCTAAATAATCACAAACACCTTTAATGATCGTGGCGCCTACCAGGGCCGCCGCCACCACGCTCAAGGGGTTGTGCCAATACTTCGGCATGAATTGCTGGAGATAAACGGCATGCTGGAATCCGGGAAATCTTTCGAACAACACAATGTTTTGTGGAGGCGCACCCGGATGCAACACCTGGTCAAAAATCGGGCCAATTAGCAGGACCCGAAAAGCATCCAGCAGGCCCACGGCCGCCATGAGAATGACGGAAAGAGCGAACTGCAACCAATACGGACGGATGTATCTCAGCAACCGCATCAGTTGTCGCATGAATCACCCGTGGCCGTTGGAGGCATCGCGATCTATTTTAATGGAGCCAGTCGAAATCGGCGATTGGCTGACGGAATACTAAGGTAAAGTATTGTTAAATTGAGGGCTCTTCAAGCCTGCAAACCACACTAAGGTCTATGCCCGCTCGAAGATATTTCTTTAGCGCAAGAATCGAGCGTTGCCGAGTTGCCCGTTAATCTGACGTGGAATATTTACGTATTTTCGGGGTCCTTCACTCCGCGCCCATCATTTTCTGAAGCTAGGCTTGTTTCGTGGCGCTGCGTTCAGGATGACAGTTGAAGGGAGTAGCAGAACAGAGATATGCCATAACGCTCAAGCCCGGCTCTATTTCGGACTGTCGCGGTGAGTTACCTTGACCGTGTATCCCGACTTAGCCAGCCGTTTCTTTAACTCTTCGGCAATCATGACCGAGCGGTGCTGTCCTCCGGTACAACCCAGGCCGATTGTCAGGTAACTCTTGCCTTCGCGAACATAATGCGGAATCAAATAAATGAGCAGATCGGAGATGCGCTGGATGAACTCCTGCGTTTGAGGAAAAGAGCGGATGTACTTGGCAACTTGCGGATGACGTCCGGTTAAATTGCGAAAGGCCGGCACGAAATGAGGGTTGGGCAAAAAGCGAACGTCGAACAGCAAGTCAGCCTCGTTTGGCACCCCGGCTTTATACCCAAAGCTGACACAGGAGATCAGAATGTTCTTGTCGGTCCCGCCGGGCAGAAACTTCTCAGTAACGTGCGCACGGAGTTCGTGGACGTTGAACTTAGAGCTATCCACCACCAGATCGGCCATCACCCGAATCGGCCGGAGGAGCTTGCGCTCTTTGGCCAGGGCCGTCTTTACCGTAGCCTCTTTGCCCAGAGGATGCGGCCTGCGCGTCTCGCTGAACCGGCGCAGGAGGGCGTCGTCGGACGCCTCCAGAAAAAGCACTGTGGTATTAATCTGCTTTTTGATCGTACGGATGATCGCCGGAAGCTTCTTGAGCTGATCGCCTTCACGAATGTCCACGACCAGGGCCGTCTTTTCGATTTCCGAGGACTGCTTGGCCAACTCGGCAAAACGGCGGATCAACTCGATTGGAAGATTGTCCACACAGTAATAGCCAAGGTCTTCAAAGGCTTTGAGAACCGAGGCCTTACCCGAACCCGACATGCCGGTAATAATGACCAGCTGAGTTGCGGTCTCATGCAGCCTGCTGTCAACTCCGCTCCCCGGCGTGCGGGTTCCACCCTTAGCTTTCACTGACGTGGCCACACGCCGATACTACCATGCAAGAGAGCAATTAGCAGTTAGCAATTGGCAATTAGCCAGAGCCGGAATCTGCTTTCTGATCAGCGTTCGTCAGCGCAAATCAGCGGTTAAAAATCTTTCCTTTTGGATCAGTGGCTTCAGTGTAAATCAGTGGTAAAACTTGGTTTGGCTAATTGCTATTTGCTAGTTTTCAATCAGTGGTAAGAGCTGGTTTGGCAATTGCTAGCTGCTATTTGCTAATTGCTGGTCTTCTGCTAATTGCTATTTGCTAACTGCTGTTTTTCTGCCAATTGCTGATTTTCAGCTTCTTCCGACCATGCGCTCATCGTGGCCCAGGCGCCGGCCACCATTCTTGATTCCATCTGCGCCTTCCATTCCAGAACGCCTTTCTCGGCCAGATCGCGCACTGCCGAGGCCGGCAGCTTGCGCACCTGATCGAGATACTCTCCCAGCTTTTCCCAGGCCACAAAGGGACGGCCCTCCGCCCACAAGAGTGCGATTTCCAGGCGCAGCTTTTGCAGCGGCGAGAGCGAATTCATATTTCCAATTTGGGAAACCCAGAACCGGGCCTTCGAAGCATTGTGGCGGTACCATGCCTGAAAAATAGCCGCCTCCAGGAACAGCCGGCCGCGCAAGCTTCCGGGCGAAGAGCCCATCACCGCCAGCGCATCTTCCAAATATTTTGTAGCTCCAGTCAACTCCTGGTGTCCGGCGGCCCAGAGATAACCCAGCCAGTTGGCTACAACCGTATCGAGCGAATCGTCTTTGACTGCTACGGCACGGTTCACCAGGCTCTCGTCCCAGTTTCGCGGGTGCTCTCCCTCATTGAGCGCCAATTGCAGCTCTATGATAGCGAGCCAGCGGGCCGCGCGAAGGTCATTCTTGAGCAGCATAACGATCCGGGCGCCGTCAGAAAAGTTGCCGCTGGCGTTGGTATCCGGCACCAGCGATGCAATGCCAAAGAGGAGCGCAACAATGGAAAACACATGCACGCTGAAGGCAACAAGAGAATATGCCCCGCCCCATGGGATCGGGAGCAGGTAGAACAGCGCCTCCAGCAACAAAGGCACCAGCAGGTTGGCCAACGGACCACCCAGGAACAGATAGAGAAGACGGCGTTGCAGATGCTCTTTGTTATTGGTCTTGACGACAGCCAAACCCAAAGACAAGATTTCCTCGCCCCGAAGTTTCTGTCGTCCGTCCTGGTTGGCAAAAGGGGTGGCAAAAGAGAAGGAGCCGACTTTGATCCGCACAGGCTCAAAACCCGCCATTCGTCCCACCAGAAGATGTCCGGCTTCGTGGGCCGCAATAGCAGCCAGAAATGCCAAACAGGGCAATAGCAGAAACGCCATCCAAAATACCGGGCCAGATTGCGCAGTAGCGATGGAGTCCGCAAAGGAACGGAGAACGTACATCTCGCTAACGCC
>DATMMY010000467.1:0-2786 GCA_035569515.1 Candidatus Solibacter sp.
AGCACCAACGCCACAGCCGATTCAGCCCGGCGGTCATCGCCAACATGGCCTTCAAAACCCATAACGCGAAAGTGTCCCCAGATGGTAGGGAAATCGGCCTCCGCCAGCTTGCGAACCTGGGATTCAGAATTCACATTTCTATTATAGGGTAGAAGAGCAGTTTGAAATTTGGGCGGGCCCGTCCTTCGGGCGTGGAGAGTGCCTCATCCTTCGCGTGGTCCGACGTGCGGGGTGCTCCGTCCTTCGCGTTCTTTCCGAAGAGTGGGTCTCATGACCGTTGTATACTGCACTGTTTGATCATTCCGGCAGAATTGTAATGACGACTCTAACGATCAAGGATTCACTGGAAAAGCTGTCTCATCATAATGGGACATTCATCAAGCTCTTCAGCCACGGTACGCTGGAAGTGGAGATTTACAAACCCGAACGAGTGGATTTGCAGAAACCGCACACGCGGGATGAAGTCTATGTGATTTCCACCGGATCAGGCGAGTTTGTATGCGGAAACGAAAGAGGACTCATCGCCAACGGCGATGTTCTGTTCGTTCCAGCGGGCGTTGAGCATCGTTTCCTGAATTTTACGGATGACTTCTCGACCTGGGTGTTTTTCTATGGGCCCGAGGGCGGCGAGAAGAACACGTAATAGGTCCAAGCCAGTTCCTTAGCAAAATTGCATTGAAAAGTGGGAGAGACTCTATATGGCATCGTCAGCAGTCACTTACGCAAGAGAGAATCAGCAAAGGTTTTTAGGAGAGCTGAAAGATCTTCTTCGCATCCCCAGCGTCAGCACCGCGCCGGAGCACAAAGATGATGTGCAGCGGGCGGCCGAATTTGTCGCCAGCGATCTGCGGAATATCGGCATGGAGAATGTCGAGGTGATTCCGACGCAGGGTCATCCGTTGATCTATGCCGACTGGCTCCATGCGCCCGGAAAGCCCACGGTGTTGTGCTACGCCCACTATGATGTCCAGCCGCCCGATCCGCTGGACGAATGGAAATCACCGCCTTTTGAGCCCACCGAACGCAATAAGAACCTCTATGCGCGCGGCGCTGTCGACGACAAAGGACAGCTCTGGATGGAGCTCAAGGCCATTGAAGCTTTAATGAAGGCGCACGACGGCAAACTGCCCCTGAACGTGAAGTTCATCCTGGAAGGCGAAGAAGAAGTAGGAGGCAAATCCATTGCCGCTTACGTGCGCAAGGAAAAGGCCAGGTTGAAGGCCGACTTTGCCCTGGTCTGCGATACCGAACTCTTCGCGCCCGATCTGCCGACGCTTTGCGTTGGCCTGCGCGGCCTGGTCTACACCGAGATTGAAGCCTATGGCGCGAAAATCGACCTTCACTCGGGCATGTATGGAGGCGCGGCGCCCAATCCATTTTTTGCGCTGATCGAGATCATCAGCAAACTTAAGGACTCCAAAGGGCACATCCTAATTCCGGGTTTCTACAAAGGAGTAAAAGCACCCACCAAGGATGAATTGAAAGCCTGGAAGCGGCTGCCCTTCAACGAAGAGCATTATCGCAAAACGGAAGTCGGCTCCAAGGTGCTGACTGGCGAGCCGGGATACTCAGTGCTCTACCGCACATGGGCTCGCCCAACGCTGGAGGTCCATGGAATGCCGGGCGGCTTCGTTGCTCCGGGAGCCAAGACCGTGATCCCTGCCAAGGCCGCCGCCAAGGTTTCCATGCGCCTGGTCCCCAACCAGGATGCCGACGAAATTCTTACCAGGTACACCAACTACGTGAAGAAGCTGACGCCCAAGGGCATTGAGACCAAGATCAAGGTCCACAGCAAAGGCCCGGCCTGCGTGGTGGGCACGGACAACCGTTTTATCAAGGCGGCCACCGAGGCTTTGCACGAGGTCTTCAAGAAGGAAACCGTCTTCATCCGCTCCGGTGGCTCTATCCCCATCGTGACCGACTTCCAGGATGTGCTGAAAATCCCCAGCGTCATGATGGGATTCGGCCTGCCGGACGACAACTTGCACGCCCCCAACGAAAAATTTCATATCCCCAATTTCTATCGGGGCATAGAATCAATCATCTTGTTCTTCGAGAAACTAGGTAGCTGAAGCACCGTGCTGCAGGTAAGCTCCGGACTAGCTGAACACGAGCTGTTAACACGAAAATTTTAAAGCTGTTGCGAGAAGTCAGAGGACTTCTCTGGGCCGAACTCGAGATTAAAGATCTTCAATATTAAACGCGAGCCATGGGGATTGCATGAAAAAGCTCAGCTTCATAGTGTCTCTTCCGGGCGAAAACAACTACCTGAGCGAGCAAGCAGCGGCAGCCAAGGCCGCTGCGGAACGGCTCAATCTAGACGTGGAGATCTTGAATGCGCTGAGTGATCCCGTTGCCCAAAGCCAGCAGCTACTGGAGATCATTCAATCGCGTTCCGGTGCGCGCCCGGACGGCATCATCGCGGAACCGGTCACCAACGCAGCCTTGCCCCGGGTTGCGGAAGCCGCCGTAAACGCCGGCATAGCATGGGTGATCAGCAACGCGCAGGTGGATTACCTGAGCCAGTTACGCAAGACAGCCAAGGCCCCGGTATTCGCCCTCTCTCAGGACCACATTGAAATTGGGCGGACGCAGGGCCGGCAATTCGCCGCGCTTCTGCCCAAAGGGGGATCGATCTTGTATCTGCGCGGGCCAGCCTCCAACTCTCTGGCTTCCCAGCGGAATGAGGGTATTGAAAGCGCCACGCCTGGGACGATCCAGATAAAAACTTTGAAAATACAGTGGACCGAGGAAAACGCCTACAAGTCAGTGACCTCGTGGCTGCG
>DATMMY010000468.1:0-5087 GCA_035569515.1 Candidatus Solibacter sp.
GCTTCTGTTGGGCAATAAAACAACCGGGCCGGCAGGATATTTCTAGGCTCAAAGTCCTGGTGAACCTGGTTGAAGCACGCCCGCAGGTAGGGCAACACAGTGCGCGAGAACTGGTAGATCAGAACAGCTCCTCCGGGGTTCAGCGCCAGTCGCGATTCGCGCATAATGTTTCCCCGCACTTTATCCGGCATGGGGCTGAATGGAATACCGGAAATGATGTAATCCGTGCCTTCCAGCCCCAATTTCTCCAACTCCTTGCGCACATTTTCCGCCGACGCATGTATCACATGCAGCCGAGGATCGGGAAATGAGCGGCGCAGATAACTGACAAAATCACGGTTCATCTCAAGCACCACCAACTTGGCGTTGGGAGACATCCTCTGCAGGATGTGCGCTGAAATCGTCCCTACTCCAGGCCCGTACTCCACGATGGTTTGTGCCCGGCTCCAGTCAATCTTGCGCAGCAGCCGTTCGATGAGGAAACGAGAGCTGGGAATGATGGAGCCCAGCATCATGGGATGTTGAAAAAAGTTCTTCGCAAACAAAAATGTCTCTTCACTGCGCGAGGTCTTGGGCTGGAACATTCGTATGGTGGCTCTCTTTTAATTTAGGTAATTTAGGCGCTAAGCAGAACGTTAACGATACTCGCTTGCTTTCTTAGATGTAAAGGGAGAGAAACGCGTTTCAGGCTTCGCGGAAAACGCTGAGGCTGCGAAGAACTCAACATCAGAGCACCTGATACCGCATTCGCTTCCTGGAAGCTCGCGGGAAAACCCAACCCGCTACAAATGTTGATCATCATAATTCTTCGTATTGCAGCAATTTCCCCGCTGTGCAGGATGCTTGATTCTCTCACGGAGACTTTCGCTTGTGGCATTGTTGTTATTTTCCGGACGTGTGGGCTAGAGCGATATCGATGGCCCTGGACAAATCGTGGGGAGAGATAGGCTTCGAAATATAACCATCCATTCCTGCAGCAAGACACTGTTCGCGATCGCCGGTCATGGCGTGAGCTGTCATGGCAATAATCGGGATGTGGAGCCCTTTTGGCTTCTCGTACGCGCGAATTGCTGCAGTCGCCTCCAGGCCATCCATTTCGGGCATCTGGACGTCCATGAACACAAGGTCAAAAATACCTTCCTTTACTGCTGTTATGGCATCTTTGCCGTTTTCCACAACTATAGCGGTGTGGCCCAGGTTCTGAAGAAGTTTTACCGCAAGGCGGTGATTGATCACGTTGTCTTCCACAACCAAAATTCGCAGAGCGTCTTTGACTCTTGAGGACAGAGGAAGGCTGGGAACCTGCACTGAAATTGAACCCGGGGGATAGACCGATGACCCTTGGGGCCGAGACGGTGCGTTCGTCTGAAAATACGCAATGAATTGGAAGGTACTTCCCTGCCCCGGATGACTCTCAGCCCAGATTTTTCCTCCCATCAGTTCGACCAGGCGCGCACAGATTGAAAGTCCGAGTCCCGTCCCGCCAAATCTGCGCGTGGTTGACCTGTCTGCCTGCTCAAAGGGAGCGAAGATTGCTTCGATCTTTGCCTCAGGAACCCCAATGCCGGTATCCTGCACGGAAAAATGCAGGCCTGCTTTTTCAGCGCTTGCATCTTGCGAGACAGCTTTCACCGAAACAACGATTTCTCCATGCTCGGTAAACTTTATGGCGTTGGCGATAAGGTTGGTGAGCACTTGCCGTAATCTTCCGGCGTCTCCGATCAGCGAGTCCGGCAGTCCCTGCTCGGCGTTTAGAGTGAGCTTGAGTCCCTTTTGCTGGGCCGGCGTGGTTAGCAATTTGATAGTAACGGACAAGAATTCGGACAAGGAGAATGGAGCTGGATCCAGAGTCAGTTTTCCCGCTTCGACCTTGGAGTAGTCCAGAATATCGTTAATCACAATCAGCAGTGAATCAGCGGAAACCTTGGCCAGCTGCAGATATTCGCGTTGTTCCGGAGTGGGATTGCTTTTCAATACAAGGTCGGTCATACCCAGGATCCCATTCATTGGGGTCCTCATCTCATGGCTCACGTTGGCCAGGAACTCGCTCTTGGCATTGTTTGCGGATTCGGCGGCTTCGCGGGCCCCCTTGAGTTGCGAGTTGACAGTCCGCAATTCAGCCGTGCGCATCTCCACTTGCTCTTCAAGCCGCGCCTGCTGCCGAAGGATGCGGTTTATCCGCCACTTCCAAAGCCATCTGGCAAGCAGCGCCGCCACCGCCAGCAGTTCCAGCAGCCGAAACCAAGAGGTCTCCCAAAATGGCTCAACCACAGAAATAGAAGCTTCCGCAGGCACACTCCAATTGCCTCCGGGGAGTTGCGCCATCACCTGGAAGGTGTATTTACCGGCCGGTAAATGGGGATAATGCACTTCCCGCTCCGAGGTCTCCTTCCAGTCATCCTGCGGTTGCAGCCGGTATCGAAACCGCACTTGGTCTTCATGAGCAAATGTCAGCGCCGCAAACTTTATCACCGTCATCTGGTCGGCATACCGGGTGGTTAAAGGACCGATCCGCTCGTCAGGCTTGGCATTCAGGACGGGCCAAACCTCGCTTGCACTTCCAAACTGGATCGATGTCAGCAGGACTCTGGGCGGGGTTTCCGGAGACAATCTTTTCGGCGGATGGAAATGCGAGAGTCCACGACTCGTACCAATCCAAACGTCTCCATTAGGTTCGGCCAAAAAGCCATTAGCGTTGGTATCTGCCCAAACCAGGCCGTCTGTGCGGCCGTAATGATGCCAACTGTCCTGATAGAAAACATCAACACCCCGGTCAGTGCCAACATAGACCGGACCTGTGGGGCTGCCTCCGATGAAATAACTTTTGTCAGAGTAAAGGCCATTTTGGCCGGAATAGTGGGTAATCACCGGCCGCCGCTCCGGGGTTTCAAATACCATCCGGCTCACGCCGAACGGTTCCGCATAACCAAGCCAGATAGCGCCATCCGCAGCCTCAGCTACGGAAGAAATCTGGTTGCTTTTCAGGCCATCTTCCATCCGGTATCTGGTCCATTGACCATTTTTGAGGCACGCCAGACCGTAAGTGCCGGGCGCCCACAGCCAGCCGCGCTTATCGATGATCGGCTGAGAAAAAACTTCCTTAGGTCCGGGCGCCGGGACGGCCACTTGCTCAAAATGGAGCGCCTGGCTACCGCCGGACACCGGGGCGCTGACAAAGAGCCCGCCACTAGCCGCCGTTACCCAGATACGGTTTCCCGAATCGACCAGGAGTCCCCAAATGCGGTCGCTCAGCAGACCGGATTCGCTGCCATACGACGCAATCACTTTCCCCAGCTTGTTAAGACGCGAGACGCCTCCGTAGGTTGCGGCCCAAATCTCTCCATTGTTGCCCAGCGCAACCGCCGGAACCATCTCCGCACGAAGTCCATCGCGCTCGTGCCATGACCGCCAGGCGCCAGTCTTGGGGTCCATTGCATTGAGGCCATGGGTAGTCCCCGCCCACAGCACGCCGTGGGAGTCTTTGACCATTCCCCAGACCGCATCGTTAGAAAGCCCCTCAAGCCTTGTCCAGCTGTCCCATTGTTGGAAACCGAGCCACCGTTGGATGCCGATGCCACGCAATCCCAGCCACAAGGAGCCTTCATGGTCCGGCAAAACACAGCAAACCGAATCGGAATCCAGTCCCTTGGTGGTATCGATGATTCGCCACCCGCCATCTTTCGGAATCGCCAGACCGGTATCCAAGGGAGCTAGTATGCCGCCATCAGGAGAGCGTGACAGAACCCCGATAGCCGCGGTAGGCGGTAACCCTGCATCCCGCGCGACAAACTTCTGGGTTCCCCTGACCAGTTCGAACAGATGACGCGTGTTACGAACCCAAAGGCTCCCTGCGCCATCGGCCAGGATGGCATCCCATTGCTGTCGCGGGAGCTGATATTGAGCGCCCAGATCCACAGCATGATCGAAATCCAGCCGGCATAAGCTGGTTTCACAACCAAACCAGACTTTTCCGCTGCCATCCAGTGCTACGCTACGCACAGGCTTCCGGAACAGCCAGTGGAAATAGTATTCGCCGCCCTCTTTCGCCGCTTCCAGGCGAGCCAGCCCCTGCTTAGTTGCAACATAGAGGCGATTTTGCCCATCCGAAGCAAGAGTGCTCGTTCCTATTATTTCTATCGGTTGCCCTGCATCGATCTTGGCGAAGTGATCAGCAGAACGGCGCAAGAGACCTCGCCGGGTCGCTATCCATAACGTCCCATCCGCGGATTCATGCAAGGACTGAATGTTCTTGCTGGGAACGTCATCCTTGGCGCCGAATTCCCGAAAAATCTTTCCGTCATACCAGAACAGACCATTCTCGGTGCCGATCCAAATCAAGTCATTCCGGTCTTCCATCATGAATGCGATTGACAGGTTCGTCAGCCCTTGCTCCTGGGCGTAGCTCTTAAAACTGTAACGTTGTGCCGATGCGGGTGGAACGGCCCCGGTCACAAAGAAAAAGGGAATCGGGATGAAAAAAAGAAACAGGGCGACGATACGTCGCAATGGGGTCCGGGGCGCAGGCATCCGCCGGTGCTCTTTGGCACAGGATACGAATTCTTTAACGTTCTGCGCGACCAAGATGGCGTCTTTCCTTTCACCAAACGCATCGCATGTCTATTTTCGAACGCTTGGCTTGGATCTGGCCCTTTGTACTGCTTTGAACTTTATGGGACGGCCTTCTCTGCGTCAGACCCCAAATTCCGACTTCGGATTCTTACGAGTGTAGGTGGAAGCCGGGCTTGCTCAGCCCTCCCCACCTCCTAAGCGACTTGGCATCTTCATCACAGTCAAGAATCTTCACTCGGCCACAAAACCGCTGTAAGAATTATCGTCATACGCAGCCTTCAGGCACAACGAATGAATAGAGGGGCGCGTCATTCCTATATCGCACGACTTAGGGGGATAGAATCGTACTATAACATCGTTTTGCATGTTCGCACCATCAGAAATGGCACCTGCAAAGGCTTCGTAGTTTCAATTCTGAAATGTGTTCCGCAATGGTTCGGGTCAGGGGTCAACAAAGGGACCGTTCTTCGTGGGGTCTCCTGGCTGTGATCCACATCGAGCTTTTTGCCTTCCCAAAA
>DATMMY010000469.1:0-4789 GCA_035569515.1 Candidatus Solibacter sp.
GCGTCGGCGGTAACTTCAGGGAACTTCAGCTTGCTCTTAGCCAGGGCCTTGTTGAGCAGGTCTTCAACTTCAGCTTCGTCGGAGTTCTTGGCCATGGCCAGCTCGGTCACAAGCAGGTAGCGGGCCCGTTCCAGCATCTTCTTTTCCCGGAAAGAGAGCGGCTTGCTCTGGGCCAGCAGCAAAAGGCTTTTCAGCACTATTGCCACTTCCAGCAGGGAACCGGTGCGCATTTTGTCTGAATTTTCTTTGAAACGATATTTCCAGTCAGCGTTGCTATCGCATTTTCCGTCGGTAAGAAAAGTCAGAATCTTGTTGACTTCGCCGTTCTTCACCACCGGGCGGAGGCCGACACTCCCAACGTTATGGAATGGAACCTCTACTTTCAGGCTGCTGGCTTTGATCTTCAGGAGGTAGAATTTCTGTACGGACATCCCTATCGTCCGGCTGCTGATCTGCTCAATAACCCCAACACCATGATTGGGATAAACGACCTTATCGCCTATTTGAAAGCTAATTTGTCCATTCATGAGAGGCACCAAGAGGAAATCTGCGGGGGAACGATCAGACATTTCTAATTATAAACCCATTGTGGCGTTTCAGCAACGTTCGCAATGTAATCAGGGTATCCACAATCTTTTTATAAGCTTACAAGCTTGATCGCGAAGCGCGAGCGTTATAATAAGCATTCGATTACCGCCGATTTCGACCCCGGCAGAGGAGTTTTCTTCCACAAATGCCCGAGCACGTTAAGAAAAAACTGGAAGAAGAGATTCGCGCCCTGGAGCACGAACTCACCAATGAGCTTCCCAAGGAAATCAAAAAGGCCGCTGCCCTCGGTGACTTGAGCGAAAACGCCGAATACCACATGGCAAAACAGCGGCAGGTATTTGTGAATGCACGCCTGGGCCAGCTCAAGAAGCGCATGGGCGAGCTCGCCCTGGTGAATCTCACCAATATTCCCAAGGACCGCGTGGCTTTTGGCTCCACGATCCGGGTGTTTGACAATACTAAAGAAGAAGAGCTGGAATATAAGCTGGTCACCAGTGAAGAGTCAGACGTTTCCAAAGGCCTGATCTCCACGACTTCACCTATTGGCAAGGCCCTGATGGGAAAGAAGGTCGGGGACACCGCTGTGGTGGTGACCCCCAACGGCAAACGGGAGATGGAGATTTTGCAACTTACAACCATTCACGATGTGGCGCCATGACCTGGACCGGAGCATTCGGCCGCGCTTGCAGGGTCCTGTTGCATGCCATCGTGCGCGGATTGTCGCTGACCCGCATCTCTCCCAATGTGCTCACGTTTTTGGGCCTGGTGATCAACACCATTGCCGCAATCCTCTTCGGTTACGCTAATTCCCACAATTATTCGCGCATGTTCCTGTACGCCGGGCTGGTCATTATTGGGGCCGGAATCTTTGACATGGTGGATGGCCGAGTGGCGCGCGCGACCGGCCAGGTCACAACGTTTGGCGGATTCTTTGACTCGGTGATCGATCGCTATAGCGATGTCGCCCTGTTCTTTGGCCTGCTGGTCTACTATGCCCGCGCCAACCGCTTCTTCTATCTGGTATTGGTGGCGTTCGTGATGGTCAGCTCGGTGATGGTCAGTTACACCCGCGCCCGCGCCGAATCGCTGATCGGCTCCTGTAAAGTGGGATTCATGGAGCGCCCGGAGCGCATTGTGCTGGTGATCATCGGCGCATTATTCTCCCGCTGGGGAGCCATGGCCCCGGTGCTGTGGGTGCTGGCCGTGCTTTCAACAATCACGGTGATTCATCGCATTATCTATACCTACCAGCAGACCCGTATTCTCGACGCCAAAGTTGCAGCCGAACAAAAAGTAATGGCTGCCGAACGAAACAACCAGCAAAACAAGAGCGGTGCGCAACAGGTCCCTTCATTCAATTAGACCGCCATACCGTCGATGGCAAGAATTCTTTTCGTTTGATGCGGACAATGTTTCTCCACTGGAGAATCTGATGATTGCGTAATCTGGTAAGTGGGTAATTTCGCACGTAGCAAACTTCTCAAATACTAAGCAACAAAATCACAGATCTTCAATCCGAAGCTGCACGTCGGCGTTCTTCCAGGATGCTTGAAATTGCGAGGTGGCATCTGCCGCATCGCTCAACTTGCCCTGCGCCTTCAAAGCTTCCGCTAAACCGAAGAGCGATCGGCCATTTTTGGGATTCTGGCGCAGGTCGGCTCGAAATAGGGCTTCGGCTTCCGCAGGTTTGCGCGCAGCCAGCAACACCGCACCCAACTGCTCGCGCGGTGGCAGGTACCAATCGGGTGGCTCGTCGTAACGGAGGGCATCATAAATCTTGACGGCTTTCTCCAGGGCAGCTACCGCTGCGCGATAGTGGTGGCGACTGGACGCAATCTTTCCATCCAGCATGGCCAGTCCAACTCCCATGACTTCATGTACACGGTTAAAGCCAAAAGGCTCATCGGGCGGTATAGCGGCGAGCAACTTGGCCATTGCTTTGCGCTCGGCCTCTGCCTTGGCTGTCTGGCCCTGGGCTGCATAGGCCATTCCGCGCGCGAAATGCCAAGCCATGGTGGTCAGCCGGAGCCGGGTCTCCGGCTGAGGAATTTTCGCGATCTCTTGCCACTTGGCGAAGCGGACCGAAATCACCATCCTGGTGATGTTGAACCACTCCATAGGTGGCATCTCTTTCAGATGCGGCGCAATGTTGGCTTCCAGCCGGCTGGTCGCATCGAGCGCGGTCTTTGAGTTTCCCTCCATGGTGGTGGCAAACGCCAGAAAATGAAGGTTGTGGCTGTAATACATGGCGGGGTACGTGCCGGTGGGGTGGTAGGAATGAATGTAGGCTTCGTCGGCAGTTGCAGCTTTTTGATTGGACAATACCGCATTTGGGTAGTCGCCCACCCTTACATAAATGTGAGATGGCATGTGGACCAAGTGTCCAGCGGAAGGAGCGAGGTTTGCCAGCCGGTCGGCGCTGGCCAGCGCAAGTTCTGGATGGAGCGACGCTTCGACGGCGTGAATGTAGAAATGATTGGCGCCCGGGTGGTCGGGATGCTGCGCCAGCACTGCCTGTAACTCCCGGACTAGTTCTTCCGTTCCCGGAGCGGGCTTGCCATCAGCGGACCAGAGTTGCCAGGGGCGAATGTCCATGATGGATTCCGCATAGAGCGCTCCGGCATCCGCGTCTTCCGGATATTGCTTCGCTACCTGGGCCATCGCATCGCGATAATTCTCAAATAGTTTTTGCTGGCCGGCCTTGGGGTTCGACGAGAAGCGCTGCGCCAAAGCTTCAATATAGGCACGCTCGGCAGCAGACACTCCAGATTCCAGAGCACGGGCTTTCTGAATGGCTTCATAAGCGGCCTTGCTCCGTTCATTGCCGATGTCGATGTCGTTATAGTTCGGCCCTGTCGCCAGAGCCACTCCCCACCAGGCCATGGCGCATTGAGGATCGAGCTCGGTGGCGCGGCGAAACGAACGGCCCGCGTCCTGATGATTGAACGCGTAGAGCAACCGCAGGCCCTGGTCAAAGAAAGCTTGTGCCTGGCTGTTGTCCGTTGTGACCCGGTGATGAAGCGTACCGAGACCTGGAACCAGTGAATCCGTAGACTGGGGTTTTGCTTTAGATTCAGACTGGGCAAAAACGTACAGAGTGGCGAAAGCGAACAGGAGCAGGGCGGCCCCCGGTTTCCTGAGGTCCATCATGAGGCCATTATCTACGAATTTTGGCCAGCTGTCTCGGCGTCTTACCACTGATTTGCACTGAGGCCGCTGATCGGAAAGCCAAAGACGTTTTAAACCGCTGATTTGCGCGGATGACCGCTGATCAGTAAGTAATAACGATCTGAGCATGTTGCCGCTGGCGAAACCACTTGCCCCAGAATTCGTATGGGCAGAGTCCGTTCAGCGGCATTCTGGTTAAGCGAGAACGCACATGGCACGGCTCTGGTTCCGCGCTTTGATAAACTCAATATTCATTTTTCCCGCGAGGTCGAACCGTGTCGCACACTCCTGTTCTGGTGATTCATGGCGGCGCATGGGCCATTCCCGATGACATGGTTGAGGCCCATCTCCATGGAGTTCGTCAGGCCCTCAACATTGGCTGGCGCTTGCTGGAGCGCGGCGGTTCCGCGATGGATGCGATTGAAGCAGCCATCACCTCCATGGAAGACCACGAAGCTTTCGACGCAGGCAGAGGCAGCTTTCTCACCCGCGAGGGCCGCGTGCAGCTTGATGCTTTGATGATGGATGGAGCTACCCTGCGCGCCGGAGGAGTTGGATGCGTGGAGCGCATCCGCAATCCTATTCAGGTGGCGCGCCTGGTGCTGGAAAAGAGTCCGCACGTTTATTTTGTTGCGGAAGGCGCGGAACTTTTTGCCCGTGAACACGGCGTTGAGTTGTGCCGCAATGAAGAGCTGGTCATTGAACGCGAGGTCCAGCGGCTGAAGGAGGCCCAGGCCAAGGCGGCTGCATCCCCGGACAGTTCTGCTCCTGCCGGTCCAGAGTTCGGACACGACACCGTGGGGGCCGTTGCTTTCGACATGCATGGCAATCTTGCGAGCGGAACCTCGACCGGCGGAACGCTCAACAAAGCGCCGGGACGCGTGGGAGACTCCTCTTTGATCGGGTGCGGTTGCTACGCGGATAACCAGAGCGCCGCTGTCTCCTGTACAGGATGGGGCGAGCCTATCATGAAGCTAGTGCTGGGCAAGTGGGCAGCAGACCGGGTGAAGGAAGGATACACGCCTGAGATCGCCTGCGCGGATGCCGTCAGCTACCTCAAAACCCGGCTCAA
>DATMMY010000470.1:0-8479 GCA_035569515.1 Candidatus Solibacter sp.
CGAGAACGCCGATGGGCGCCAGCAATGCTGCGAGCGAGGTACCCTGCGCCCGATGCTGGCTCATGCGAAAGAAAAAGACGAGCGCGGGCACGATCAAAATACCGCCGCCAAGTCCCACCACGCCGGACAGCATGCCGACCAGAAGTCCGAGGAGCAAAAAAGCTAGAGTCATCATAGAAATAATACATTGAGGGAAACGGCGGCTTAGGAGTTGCGAATGCAGGAAGCAGCATTGATACGTAGCAGTCAGCACTCAGCATTCAGCAATCAGCCAAATCAAGACCCTTTAACCGCAAAGGACGCGAAGTACGCAAAGGAAACCAGCATCGGGTTCCTTGGCGACCTTTGCGTCCTTTGCGGTGAAAAGGGTTTTGATTTGGCTGAATGCTGAATGCTGAATGCTGAGTGCTGAAGGCTGAAGGCTAAACACTAAATGCTACTATTCCCCATGCGCCTGCCGGAGGAGTTACTCGATGCCATACAGGATGAAGCCGGGAAGATAGACCGTGCTCGGCTGGTCCAGGCCTCCGCGCAATTGACTCAGCAATACCAGGCCGGCAATTTTTCCTCTCCGGCTATGCGCAGTGAGGCTCATCGAGCAGCCTATCTCGTGGTGCGCCTCCCCGCTACTTATGCGGCAAACCTGCAGGTGTTCTCTGAGATCAATCGTCTGGCCCCTGAGGCCCCTATCGGCAGCATGCTCGATCTGGGCGCAGGGCCGGGAACGGCGCTCCATGCCGCAACGCAGGTGTTTCCCTCCCTCAGCCAGGCCACCTTAGTTGAAGAAGACATGGCATTGCTGGAGCAGGGAAGGCGCATGGCCTTGCAAAACAGTCATGAGGTGGTTCGGAGCGCCCATTGGATCAGGCACGATCTGAGGGCGGCCCTGCCCGTCCAGTCATACGATCTGGTAGTGATTTCCTACACGCTGGGAGAACTGCCGCCAGCCGATGTTGAGAGAGTAATAAAGCAAGCATGGGCCTGCGCCCAAGAATTTCTGGTGGTCCTTGAACCGGGCACGCGGCGGGGCTTTGGGCTGGTCCACGCGGCGCGCTCCTGGCTGATTGGCTCCGGAGCGCAGCTTCTCGCTCCTTGTCCTCACGCAGCAGAGTGCCCCATGGCTGCCGCAGGTGACTGGTGCCATTTTTCCCAACGTGTGGAGCGCACCTCAGAGCATCGCCAGTTGAAAGGTGGAGCGCTGGGGTATGAAGACGAAAAATTTTCTTATGTGGTTGCTGCACGTAGGAGTTTCCCTCCGGCAGAGGCGCGCGTCGTGCGTCATCCGCGCAAGCACAGCGGGCACGTACAGCTCCTACTATGTACTCCCCAGGGCCTGGAGAACCGCACTATCACCCGGTCGCAAAAGGAGAGTTACCGGAAGGCGCGCAAGGCGGAATGGGGAGACGAGTTCGAAATCGAATAAATTCTCAGAGCAGATGTTTTCAGTTCGGCTTCTTGATGCCCATTACCCTCAGGCGCGCGGCCAGGGTGTTGGGTTTAAGGCCGAGCAACTCGGCTGCGCCGCCGCGTCCGTAGATTTTCCAACCCGTGCGCTCAAGTGCCAACACGAGATTTTCGCGTTCGCGCCTCTTGATCTCCTCTTGGGTCAGGAACGAAGAGTTGGGGATGGATCGCGGCCACTCTACCAAAGAAGAGTTGAATTGAGTTGTCATTTCCGCCGAGCTGTTGCCCAGAACCAAGTCCAGGCGAAGCGGGCTGCCCTGAGAGATAATTGCGGCCCTCTCCAGCACGTTCCGCAGCTCGCGGATATTACCTGGCCAGTCATAACGCTGCAGGTGCTTGATCTGCCCGGCAGTCAAATCAGGGCACTGCGGATACAAACGACGCCCGTACCGCAGAAAGTGCTGGACCAGGAGCGGAATATCATCCGGCCGCGAGCGCAACGGCGGGACTTCAATGGGAAAGGTATCTAAGCGATAGAAAAGGTCCTGGCGGAAGCGTCCGGCGGCGATTTCCTGCTTGAGATTGCGATTGCTCGCTGCGATCACGCGCACGTCAACGTGGCGGGTCCGATCCTCGCCCACACGCTCAAAATTCCCCTCCTGCAACACCCGCAACAACTTGCTCTGCAACTCCGGCAGAATCTCGCTCACCTCGTCGAGAAAAATTGTTCCACCGTGGGCCAGTTGAAAGCGTCCTACGCGGTCACGCAGCGCGCCGGTGAAAGCGCCCTTTGCGTGTCCGAAGAACTCACTCTCAAACAGCTCGCGCGGTACCGACGAGCAGTTGACTTTGATCAGAGGGCCTTGCCTGCGGAGACTCTGGTCGTGAATGGCGCGGGCGATCAGCTCCTTACCAGTGCCCGTTTCGCCCAGGATCAGCACACTGGCGTCGGTGGGCGCGACCACCTGGATTTGCCGCAGAATATGTTTGAAGGCTTCGCTCTGGCCCACCATCTCGCCGTATCCGTGATGCGACTTTACTTCCTCGCGCAGGTACGCGTTGTGCAACTCCAACTGCTCCCGCAGGGCGGTAATCTCCTCAAAGGCGCGAGCATTGGCTACGGCAATGGCTGCGTGGTCTGCCAGGGCGCCCAGCCAGCGATATTCAGTATCGGAGATCGCTGCGCAGCAGTAGATGGTGAACACACCCAGTAGCTCTCCTCGGAAGATAAGCGGTAAACCGGCAAAGCTTTGGAAGCTTTCCCGTCTGGCCCACTCCTTGACCGAATCGGGGACCCACTGGCAGACCCGCTCCGCATCATTGATGAGTATTGGTTTGTCGTCGGCGGCCACCACCCCGGAGTTGAAAGCGCCAAAGGGTACGCGAGGATAGGAGTGGCCGAGCACATCCCAATCGGCTGCTGTGCCTCTGCTGGGGTGGCCTCCTGAGGCTACCAGGTGGAGACAGCGCGTCTGGTCGCGACACTCGCCACGCACCACGCAGTGGCCGCAAATATCTCCCCGGCCAACCATCAGCATGCGCACGATCGCGATGTCGGGCTGTGCGGCAAGTCCATCCACGATCATCCTCAGGACGGTCCCGACGGATCGCTCTTGCGCGACGGCCTTAGTTATAGACTGGAACGCTTCGAAATTCATGTGCGACTTTCCCCAGCTGAATCAAAGCGTGGGAGATTCTGCCACAAAATTTTGTGGGCACCAATTTTTTTAACTACCCGTTACCACTTCGGAACCAACAACTCCTTTAGATTGAATAATAAGCGATTGAACATAAAGTTTTCTGCCCAGGTGATGCCTCTTTAAAATCAGCGCAAATTGACTGATCCGGATGAGATGCTGAAGGCTCCGGAGACAAAAGAATTGCGCCGACGGAATACTGCGCTACACTTTGATTCAAATGGTTCTCCCAGAAGCGAATCCAACCGGTGCGGGGGCTGCGCATGAAGAGCGGCAAAGCCTGGATTTTCTTGTGGTCTGCGACGACTACCAAGCCCTCAGGGAAATCACCAAAGCGGTGGGCGACTCCAAAGGCAAAGTGAGCTGTGCTCCCAGCCCGGCTTCCGCGCAAGAATATATTGCCCGAAGAAAATTAGACGGCATCATCATCGACCTTCGCGTGGATGGCGCACTGGAACTGATTGAAGCAGTGCGCAAAGGCAGCTCCAATAAGTTTTCCGTTGTGTTTGCTTGCGTTGCGTCTTCCGGCGAGGCCACTTTAGCGTTGAGCGCCGGGGCCAATTTCGTGGTCCATCATCCGTTTACCGCCGTGAAGCTGGGCCAGGTCTTCCAGTCCGCAGCCCCCATGATGGCTGCGGAAAAACGTCGCTACTTTCGCTATCCCCTGGCCGTGCCGGTGAACTTGAAGGCCGGCTCGAAAGAATTCCGGGCATCCATGTCGAATCTTAGTGAAGGGGGCATGGCCATCTGGTGCCTTCAAGCGCAGCAAATGGAAACTACCATTAGTTTTTCCTTTGAGCTTCCATTCGGAGGGCAAGTCCAGGGCAGGGGAGAGGTGACCTGGGCCAACACCGAAGGACTCGTGGGAATCAAGTTCCACTATCTGGCCGATGGGGCGTATCAACACCTGAAGAACTGGCTTGACCAGCGCATAGCTGCGGACGGGTAATAGACAGGCCGTTATGCTGGTTGTAACGAGCATTCCGTTCTCGTTCCGGTATACGCAGCGGGCCTCGCATGAGAATTTGGTAATTGGGAAACTTCGTAATTGTGTAATTGAAAATCAAAGGCGAAATCTTCCAGCGCTGAGAGGGATATCAAGGGCGAAGCCCTTGCCTAGTCATCTCATTCCGTTTCGCTGGCTCGACGTACAACCAGGACCTGTGCTGCCTCGGATTGGCTGATTGGCTTGAACCATCGGAACAGCATGGTTGCGCTGATCGCGCCTGCAAGCTGGCAGGTAATAAATGGGAGCACGTCCACGGGCCTTATACCGGCGAAGGTGTCACTCAGGGACCGGGCGATCGTCACAGCGGGATTGGCAAAGGATGTTGAAGCGGTAAACCAGTAGGCTGCAATTATGTAAGCAGCAACTGCAAATGGAACCGAGGTCTCCTTGAATCGAGAGCAGCCCCAGATGACTGCCAGGAGTCCGAAGGTGGCGACGAATTCGCTGAGCAACTGGGAAAATCCAGCCCTTGTATGGTAAGAGTAAGCGATTAATGGTTCTGAAAACATCGCGTTTGCAAGGATGGCGCCCAGGCACCCGCCACTAATCTGAAAAATTGCGTACAACATGGTTTCACGCCATGTGAGACCACCTTCTAATGCGTTGGCCACGCTAACGGCGGGATTGAAGTGAGCTCCGGAAATTGGTCCGAATGTGAGAATCAGAGCAACCAGGGCTGCGCCCGTTGCAATTGTGTTGGCCAGCAGGGCGATAGCAATATTGCCGGCAGAGAGCCTCTCGGCCATAATCCCCGAGCCGACTACGGTGGCCACCAGTAGTCCTGTCCCGATCGCCTCTGCTGCAAGTCTTCTTGCGAGTGAATAAGGCATGGCTAGTCAGCTTCAGAGGAAACAGGTGTCTTCAAGAAATGGTTTTTGATTCTGTCCGCAATCTGGTCTCGAATCCGCCGAAACGCGTCCAATCTTTCTTCCGGGCTTCCGGTTGCGGCGGCGGGGTCTTCAAAGCTCCAATGTATGAAGTGAAGTGCTCCTGGAAAAATTGGGCAGGACTCCCTGGCTCGGTCACATACAGTGATCACAAACGGAATTGAAAGACCTAGAAACTCGTTCACGCTCTTTGATGATTGCGTAGAAATATCGATTCCCAATTCTCTCATCGCTTCCACGGCCAGAGGATTGAGTCCGGCCGGACTTGTGCCGGCGCTGAACACTTCATATTGGTCGCCGGCAAACTTCCGCAGAAACCCCTCGGCCATCTGGCTGCGCGCAGAATTGCCTGTGCACAGGAACAATACTTTTGATTTCATCCCGAATCTCTCCCGGCCCAATATCTCCCGATCAGGCGCAGCATGACGGAGCACAGCAGGCCGCGGGTTTGGTGGCCCGCACAAATGCGCTCATGAATTTGCCTTCCACCTGGGGAGCA
Organism: Candidatus Solibacter sp.; assembly: GCA_035569515.1. Classification (GTDB taxonomy): domain Bacteria; phylum Acidobacteriota; class Terriglobia; order Terriglobales; family Acidobacteriaceae; genus Angelobacter. The sequence continues at coordinate 5,497 of DATMMY010000470.1, forward strand.
ATGGCGTCCACGTCAATGCCCTGAGCGCCCAGGAAAGTGCGTGCATCATCAATGTTGTAAACGCGGGTCGGCTCGATTTCGACGGCAGAGAAGCCGGCGCCGGTGAGTTTCGCCGCGTAATCCGATTCCTGCAATGCGCCGGCGATGCAGCCTACCCAGAGAAGCATGCTCTTGCGGATGTCGTCAGGCACATGCCCGCGCACCACTACATCGGAGACGGCAAAGCGGCCGCCAGGCTTCAGCACACGGAAGGCTTCGCGCATCACGCGGTCTTTATCGGCGGAGAGGTTGATTACGCAATTGGAGATAATTACGTCTACGGAGCCACCGGGAAGGGGAATGTTCTCCATCTCGCCCTTGAGAAATTCAACATTCTCTACCCCGGCCTTCCGCTGGTTCTCTCGCGCCAGGGCCAGCATGTCGTCCGTCATGTCCAGGCCGTAAGCTTTTCCGGTCGGGCCAACCCGGCGCGCGGAGAGCAGCACATCAATGCCTCCGCCGGATCCGAGGTCGAGCACCGTCTCACCCGGATGGAGCTGCGCAAGCGCAGTTGGATTCCCGCAGCCCAACGAGGCCCTGACCGCATCCTCAGGCAATCCGAGTACCTGCGAACTGTCATAGAGATCTTTGGTGATGGGATCAACGTCGGTACCGCAGGGTGACGCCCCGCAGCAGGAGTTTCCCGTCCCGGCAACTACGCGCCGGGCGGCCTCGCCATATTTTTCTCTCACCACTTCCTTAATGTTTTCGGTGCTCATAATCTCTCCTGCTTCTAGTTTAACCACAGCAGACAACGCGCTGCGGTTCTACAGCTTTGTTGCGAGTGCAGCACTCGGCGTATAGAAACCCGAGCAGCTCTTCCAGTGCGGCGGTATTCGCAGTGCATCGGAGGAAAGTCCCTTCGCGCTGAATGCAGATCAGGCCCTCATTCTTGAGCTTGTCCAGATGATGGGAAAGGGTGGAATTGGGGATTTCCAGCTCTTCGCCGATCTCCCCAACCACCAGGCCTTCAGGATGAGCGGTGAGAAGCAGCCGCATGATGCGCAGCCGGGTTTCTGTTCCCATGGCAGAAAGCATGTCCGCGTAGCGGGCCACGTCTTTTACATTGGGCTTGGCGGGCACGGACCATCCTCCTATATTTCCAGAATAATCGAAATATAGTAGATTCGTCAAGCTTTGCCGAACAAGGGTAGTGTCCTGATTAACCACAAAACGGCACATCCTCAAGCTGCAACCAAAAGCAAAACAAAATGCTAACCACACATTCGCTGCCGCTCAGTGCAGGCTCCCGACACAAAGGAACACAGAGGAAGGCAAAAGCAAAACCTCAACGCAGAGGCCGCGGAGCAAGAGCAGAGGGTGCAGAGGAATCCACGAAATAAACCCGGGGCTAAAGCGGCATGAAAAATTTGCGAGAAAAAGCACGATTTCGAAGCACATTGTAGTACGGAGGGAAGACAAGGGGCACGGAGGAAAAGCAAAGAAAATCTTTCGCGGGAAAACAAGATTGTTCACGATTAGTAATATGGAGAAAACCGAGAACCAATTTCACCGCGGAGGCGCGGAGGAACCAAACGAAAAGATAGCAATGATTTCAGGAATGGTAATAGGACAAATGGTACGAAGGAATCTCAGCGATTCAACTTTGTGTGAATTTCGTGTCTGGGACCTACACAGAGCTTGCAAATATGTGGTGATGAAGTTGGAGCACTACCAGAGATCTGTTCCGCATGTAGTTCTGCATTGACAATGCTTCGCATCATCTTTATAGTTCTTATTATAGTTCCCATTTTGAGCCTGCGAATTCTGGCCGAACACATTAGTTTCTATTACCTGGGGATTTTCTGCCGATGATGCAGGTAGTGGTTCATTCTGAATGTTCACGGCACTTTCATCCCGGCGCACAGGATTGTAAGAGTCCTCTTATTTTTTAATATTTTCATCACGAATCCGTTCCTTTCGCAATTGTTCTTTAAGAACGCAAAATAAACCGCTTGCTTCCAAAGGGAAAGCATGGGTATTTGCGTTTTTCTAGTTAAAGAACAGGAGCAGCTATGCCCAAACCTGCCAAGGCAAAGATTGATCCCCGCGCAGCTCAGGCGGACCGAGTGAACGGGAAATTTCCCGTTATCAGACAGGGCCTGCATTTTCTCAAACAAAAGTGGCACAAGCTCACGTTCTTTGTGTTTCTTTTTCTAATCATGGCGTTCCTAGTCGATGCCAGCATCTCCACAATGTACGACTACTGGGACGTAGGTTCGAATTCCTGGTTTGACCGGTTCAGGGGTGATGGCGAGCAGTTTCAGCGTGGCGCTGCCACGGTGGCGCAGGACCAATTCGGCGACCAATTTTTGACAGTGAAGTACCTGAAGCAAGGTTGGAAGCCGTCGGAGAGCATGTGGTTCTACAACATCACGCAGGGATCAGACCTGTTGCCCTACGATTTCTTTATCGCCCTGGAGAAGCCTGGCACATCCGAGCCGTTCCGTTCCAACGAGAACATGAATTTCTACCGTTACCTGATCCAAAAGCCCACTCGGGGCAACCCGGACGGGCTGCCGGTGGGTTTCGTAAAAGACACGCACTACGGCAAAGATTACCTGGGCTTCACCTGTGCGGCTTGTCATACCTCACAGTTGAACTATAACGGCACGGGCATCCGCATTGATGGCGGCCCGTCCGGGGCCGACATGGATTCCTTCCTGGAGGATCTGTCCAAAGCTCTGAGCACCACCCTGAATGCTAAGGAGAAGGACAAGGACGCTTACGCGCGGTTTGTCAAGAACGTAATGGGGCGAGGCAACTACGCTTCCGAGAACGATGTGGCCGAAGACCTGAAGACCTTCAGCCAGCGCATGGCCATGTACAACGTCGTTAACCGGAGCGCGACACGCTATGGCTACTCACGGCTGGATGCGTTTGGACGCATTTACAACCGAGTCCTGGAACACATCCTCAGCGGAGAACAGCTCAAGGAAGTATT
>DATMMY010000471.1:0-3271 GCA_035569515.1 Candidatus Solibacter sp.
CGCGACAAACTCGCTGCGGAGATCTGGAACCCCATCTCGAAAGTCCGGGCCCTGAAGCCCGAGGTTGGGCCGCCGCTCATGTGGGGACCCAGCCCTTTGATGCCGCCCGTGAGTGTCGAAGAGATTCATCTCGATATTGACAACGACGCGGCAACACCCATGATGCATTTTCAGGGTGACCTCAAGCCCTTCGAATTCCTGCGTTACGACGTGACCTCCGTGGCGGCGCAACTGAGAAACGGCGGTACGGCGGCAGTGATCGGTGTCGGCGGCGGACGTGATGTGATGAACAGCGCCGTGAATGGATTTCACCGGATCGTGGGAATTGAGGTCAACAGCGCCATCGTGCAGATGGATACCAAGCGGTTTCCATCATTCTCGGGCTTTGACAAGATTCCCGGGTTCGAGCTTCATAACGACGAAGGCCGCAGCTACCTGACGCGTGCCGGAGAAAAGTTTGATGTAATTCAGGCGTCCCTGGTGGACACCTGGGCCGCCACATCGGCCGGCGCGCTCACGCTGGCGGAAAATTCACTGTATACCGTGGATGGCTGGCAGGTCTTCTACCGCCACCTGAAACCCGGCGGGATCATCACGTTTAGCCGTTGGTATGCGGGCCCGGAAGCGGCGCAGACCTATCGTCTCTTCTCCGTGGCCTGGGCGGCGCTGCTGAGTGAAGGAGTCGCGGATCCTGGCCGCAATATAGCCATGCTCACCTCCGACCGGGTGGCCACTATCCTGGTCAGCGAGCGTCCGCTCTCCAACCAGGACCTCGACAAAATCCGCGGCATTGCCGGCGAAATGCAGTTCAAGCTGCTCTTTCTCCCGGGCATGGAGACTCCCGTCCCCGAACTGCGGACCATAGCCTCGGCACGGTCTCTGGCGGCGCTGGCACAGCTACGCGAGAACCGCGATTTCGACTATTCCCCGGTCTTTGACACGTCGCCTTACTTCTTTAACGCCGTGCGGCTTAAGAATATTCCTCGCCTGCTTATCAAGGGCGGACGCGGCAGCAATCTTCGCGCTCTGATGTTTGTCTTCGCTTTTATGGTGGCAGCGCTCCTGCTGGTTGCAGGAGCAATCGTGCTTCCGCTCAAGCGATGGGCCGGGAGCCAGACCAACCTGAAGCCTGCCGCCGGGGGGATTGTTTACTTTATCGCCATCGGCATCGGTTTCATGCTGATTGAGATGGCGATGATGCAACAGCTTTCGTTGTTCTTGGGCCATCCCATTTATTCTCTTGTCATCGTCCTTGCGGGCCTGATTCTCGCAACCGGAATCGGCAGCCTGGCTTCAGACCGTTTGCGCATCGGCTCGGCATTCGCTGGCCGCATACCGGCCATATGCGCAGCTTTGATCGTCAGTCTTTATGCAATGGCGGTGGTTCCGGTCATCCACCGTTTCATTGCCCAAGAGTTCTGGCAGCGCGCAGCGCTCTCGCTGATGCTGGTGGTCCCCTGCGGCCTGGTGATGGGATTCTGCTTTCCGGTGGGTCTCCGGTGGATGACCCTGGTAAAACAACAACAGAACTTGCCGTGGATGTGGGCCCTCAACGGCGCCGCTGCATCACTGGGCAGCTTCGTTGCAATCATGATCTCTATGGAAACAAGCATCACAACCTGCGCGCTGGTGGCAGCGGCTTGTTACCTGGTAGCGGCCATGTCTCTGGTGGGAAAGCCTCAAACGGACAAACCTCTATCAGCAGAAGCCGCAGCCTGAATCGCGCTTACCTGGCGGCGCAGCCGCTGGGAATGAGCAGACATCTGGGACTCAAATGATCATCCAAAATTACCCAATTACCAAATTCTCATGTTTCATTGGCGGTCAAAGCTTCGCCAGAAGGCTGCTGCCAGGTCGCGAGGGCACAAGCTATGAGCCCAATATGCACCCAGGAGAAAGACAGCAAAGTCCCTTCCGTTGTCTGAAACGAGACGCAGTAGACTATCGCCGCAAGAAGCAAGGCAGATAATTCCGGATACAGTTGCTGTTTCAGGGTCCTTCGGGCCCTCACGAGTAGCGACCCAAGGAAGAATGTAAAAAGTACAAACCCGATTACCCCCGTATCATGCAGCACACGCCATGCGGTGTTGCCGATCCAGCCATTTTCAACGCTAGGATCAAGTTGTGAGTAGTCAAACGTCAATTGGAAGCTGGCCGTGCCGTTTCCAACCAGGGGATGAATAAGGATGTCATCCAGCGACACTACGGTCGTTACTAACCGCCCTCGTGCGCTGTCATCGGCGGTGATGTCCGAAGCCGCCAGCGAACTAAACCTCTCCGAATAGAAGCTGAGAAGGGAGGGTGCGGCAATCAGAGCAACGCAAAGCAGGGTAACGGCAATTCGGGCCACCACCTGCCTGTTCACCTGGCCAAGTTTAACGCCCCGAAGAAATACCAGCACAAGGGCAAGCGAGGTTCCGGCCAGGGCTGCCCGCGAAAGGCTGATTGCCATTCCCAGAAGCGTAATACCGAACCCGACAAGATACTTGAAACTCCGTTCCGTCAAATACATCGTAAGCATGACGACCGAACAGGCGCCGCAATAGGCTGCAAGAATATTTGCTTCGTAGTGAGTTCCGTATGTGCCTGGGATGTCACCATACTGGTCAATGGTGACCCCGAACGTGGTCTTGAACAGCTGGCTCGAAAAGAAAGCCACGATCCCATAAGCCGCTTCAACCGCTCCAACTGCCAGCATTACACGCACTGCCCGGCGGAATGCGGATGAGTCGGTAAGCAGCACCCGAAAAAAGAAATACGGAAGAATGGCAAGCATCTGCTGGAGAGCCCACTTCAAGGTCTGCGAGGGCTGAAGGGAGGTAAATAAGGAGCTGAAGAGGTTGATCGCAATAAAGGCGACCAGCAGGTAATCGGCGGCCATCCACCGGACCGCCGTTTGGGAGCGTTTCAACCAGAAAGGCGTCGCCACAAGCAGTACGGCGGAAATGATGTGCTCCGGCCGGGCATTCAAACCGCCAATACTTACGGCGAGACGTGGCAAGGCGGCCACTACAATGATGGTTACAACCGCCGCCCAGGGGTGGTCCGCAAATGAATAAGCGATGGCCAGCGCAAGAGTCGCGGCCACCACCAGCAGGCCCGGCAAGCTCAAGTCTCCAATCGCCCAAACCAGCGCCAGAATTATTGCGACCAGGAATAAAATAGGCGTCGGATCCGGTATGGATGCCGTTGGGGAGCTACTCTTCATCAAAGTTCGAAGCCAATTGTATGCCTTAAGATTATAAACTGGTTACCTTTGAATTCTCCGCCG
>DATMMY010000472.1:0-4124 GCA_035569515.1 Candidatus Solibacter sp.
GGAGAATGAAACTCAATGGCGACGGTTCGTATCACCTTTACGTCTGGTGCGGCTACTCCCAAATAACGGCTCAGATTACTGCTTCGGGCGTCGGCACGTCGGAAGAGAAGAGTGCTGAGTTTGCACTCAAGTCCCGAGCCAAAGAACCCGTCCCGACCCTCAATCTTGCTAGGGACAAGGTTCGTACTCCCTAAGAGAGCCTCATTGCGCTCGCTTCTCACCCGCGAACCACGTTGCTTTATCGTCGGCCAACCGGAAATTGGCCAGAAACGGGCTTCTGGGAGATCGGGGCCTGCTTCCCAGCAGTGAAGTTTGCGGTAGTTGCTTTAGATCACGGCCGTTGATATCCAAGCCTTCTGGAGATCGAGTTGGCCGCGTCCTTCACCATGGCGGCAATGATGGGAACTTTTTCCGCGGTGATCCTGGTGATTGGCCCGCTCACGCTGACGCCTCCAACGACTTTGCTGGTGGCATCGAAGACCGGCGCGGCAACGCAACGGGCGCCCAATACCGCCTCTTCGTTGTCCAGCGCATATCCCTGCGAACGGGTCTTCACCAGATCTTTCTTGAGTTTTGAGGGATTGTTCAGCGTGCGCGGCGTCTGGCGCTCAAAGGTGCAAGAGGCGAGCAATTCCCTGGTTTCTTCCTCTGGAAGGTGGCCAAGGATCGCCTTGCCGAGAGCGGTGCAGTAAAGTGGACGACGCGCGCCATTCTGCGAAGCGAAGCGAAATGTGTGAGAACTCTCAATCACGTCCAGATAAAGAATCTGCTGTCCATCCAGAACTGCCAGATTGACCGTCTCGCTGGTGGCGGCCCAGAGCTTCTGAAGCACAGGCCGGCCCATCTTGCGCAGGCTCTCTTCAAAATTCGTCCCGGATCCCATGCGCGCCAGCTTGGGGCCAATGACATAGGCGCCCGCATCGTCGCGGTAAAGGTAACCTTCTCCTTGCAGGTGGGCCAGGAAGCGATAGGCTGTGCTCTTGTTGATGGCGGTCTGCTTGGCAATTTCCTTGAGCTGCAATCCGGAGGGAGTGCCGTGGAGCGCCTCAAGGATTCTCAGGACCTTCATCACAACTCCGACCTGGGCCGGTTTCGATTCTCGTGCTCGGGCCATGCTGTCTTTTCCTCGCTCGGCAGATGCAGACGTTTAAACACAACCTGAGGTCATTTTACTATATGAAATATTCGTTTTATTGAAATTTTGCGGATTTTGCCTGAGAGGTAAGAAGAAAACATGTGACGCTTCTGCGGCAGGGTCGTATAGGACTCTGCAGAGAACTCAATCGGATTAGTTTTCAGCAAGGAGGGGTTGGCACCTAAAATGAGTGGACGCGGTAAATTAAGAGCGATTCTCGCGTACCTTAAGTGCAGCAGAGCAGTTTCCTTCCAGGACAGGCTCTTCGCTGCCGCTCAGGATGACACTGATCTACTCTGTGTGGACAGCTATTTTCGCCACAAGTTGACTCCCCCTCCGCCTTAATCGGTTGACATGTCATTTTGGGCGTGCCACACTACCCCCTGCAAAAATGAAAACCTAGTTTCACTATATGAAATAAAGCAATCTTCTCAAGATAGAATCTTCTTTTGGAGGTTGCTTGTGAAGGTCATAGGTCAACCGGTGTCTGTCGTGGTCCAAAACGAGTTGCGGGGCAGGGTCCTGCGGGTCCATCCCAACGACAATGTTCTGGTGGCTCTCTCTGATTTGAAAAAGAGAGAAGAGGTCAGCGCGCCTGGCGGGGCACTGGTGTTGCTTTCCAACGTGCAGGCGAAGCATAAGTTTGTGACCGCTGATCTCGCCATCGGCGATTCCATCATCATGTATGGCGTTTCTATCGGCAAAGCGGTTGCGCCGATCCGGCAAGGGGAGCTGGTTACAACCCAGAACGTCCGCCACCATGCCGCTGCTGTCGAAACAAAGATTGGGTCGTACCAGTGGACTGCGCCAGATGTCTCCCGCTGGCAGCAGCGGACATTTCTTGGATACCACCGCGCCGATGGCCAGGTGGGGACGCGAAATTACTGGCTGGTGGTGCCCCTGGTGTTCTGCGAAAACAGAAATGTCGCCGTCCTGAAGCAGGCATTTGAAGAGGAGCTGGGATATGCGCCTCCTCAGGTCTATTGCAATCAAGTGGCAAACCTGGTTGGACTTTACAAGCAAGGCAAGCTCACAGACATTAACCAGCATGGCAACGGGCAGGCTGAGGCCGCTCATGAACAGCCCAAGGTCTTCAGCAACATTGATGGAATCAAGTTTCTTACTCACGAAGGCGGCTGTGGCGGCACGCGGCAGGATGCAGGTGGACTTGCCGGCCTGCTGGCCGGATACATCCATCACCCCAATGTCGCGGGAGCAACCATACTGAGCCTGGGCTGCCAGAATGCCCAAGTTGTGCTTTTGCGCAAAGAGATTCTCAAACGGAATCCAGACTTCAACAAACCGCTTTTCGTGATGGAGCAGCAGCAGAGCCGTTCGGAATTTGCGATGATTTCGCAGGCGATCCAGCAAACGTTCCTGGGACTGGTGGAAGCGGACAAGGTCACGCGCCGCGCCGCGCCTGTCTCCAGCCTCGCTATGGGGCTGAAATGCGGAGGGTCGGATGGATTTTCGGGAATCTCCGCCAATCCCGCTGTTGGACACGTCGCCGACATTCTGGCAGCGGTTGGCGGCAAAACAATCCTGTCGGAATTCCCCGAGCTGTGTGGCGTTGAGCAGGAGCTGGTGAACCGCTGTACCGGCACGGAAATTGCGGAGCGCTTTCTGCGCCTGATGCGGGAGTACAACGCAAGAGCGCAGGCTGTGGGATCAGGCTTCGATATGAATCCCTCGCCGGGAAATATCCGCGACGGACTGGTTACCGATGCCATGAAGTCGGCCGGCGCCGCCAAGAAAGGCGGCACGTCACCGGTGACGGCGGTGCTTGATTTTCCTAAGTACGCGGTTGAACCGGGCCTGAACCTTTTATGTACTCCTGGCAATGATGTCGAATCGGTTACCGGGCAGGTCGGCTCCGGGGCAAGTGTTGTGCTGTTTACTACAGGATTGGGCACACCCACCGGGAACCCTATTGCGCCCGTAGTCAAGATTGCGACGAACTCCGAGCTGGCGCAGCGCATGTCCGACATTATTGATCTCGATGCCGGCCCCATTATTTCTGGCAAAAAGACCGTGGAAGATATCGGCGAAGACATTCTGGAACTGGTGATTAAAGTTGCCAGTGGCGAGGTCAAAACCAAGGCCGAACTGCTGGCGCAGGACGATTTTATTCCGTGGAAAAGAGGAGTCTCCCTCTGACGATGCAGGGCAGCAATAACGGGATGTTCAGGCTGGATGGAGCCGTGGCCGTGGTGACGGGCGGGGCAAGCGGCATTGGGCAGGCGGTTGCGGAGATGTTTGCCGCTCACGGCGGCTGCGTGCACATCCTTGACCTGAATAAGAAGCAGGCGGAGAGCATAGCGGCAGAATCCGGCAATCAGGTCGCGCAAGGAGGAACTGAAAGATTTCCTCAAGACCATTGCCCCAGAGTCCGAAGTGCTTCAGGCAATTCGGGCTGAAGCTAAGAGAAAGTAAGACAGCAAAGCTTACCAGCAGGCAGATTGGCCAGCAGATTTCTGCCTATCGCAAGGAGCGAAGGCTCAAGAATGCCACGTCCAAGCGTCGTTCTTGATACCAATGTGGTTGTTTCAGCGCATCTTAAAGGCGACGGTTTTGAAAGATTTGTCCTGGATTTGGCCCTGAGCCACAAACTTCAACTTTTCCTTTCTGCTGAGATCCTTGAAGAATACCGAAACGTCCTGGCACGCGCGAAATTAGGCATCAACCCAGAAAAGGCTGCGGTTTCTTTGCAATTGATTGAAAAGGCCTCCACAAAGGTCCGGCCTGTTCACACGGTCCCGGCGGCCAAGGACCCAGACGACAACAAGTTCCTAGAATGTGCCGCAGAGGCCCAGGCCGATTATTTAGTCACCGGTAAAGCTGGGTGATTTCCAAGACTGGACCTTGATCCTTATTTCTTGGACGCACAAAACAACTGCGATCACAATCGGGACATTCAACTTAGCAGAGCAAACCAAATGGAATTACTAAAGTGGTGTCTAATAACTGGACTCCAGGCACGTTGTAGGCT
>DATMMY010000473.1:0-5456 GCA_035569515.1 Candidatus Solibacter sp.
CGATAACGTTCAAAAATCAACGGGGCTTTAGCCCCTGCATGTCCATCGCAAGCACGAAAAAGCAATTCCGGCTAGAAGCTAGCAGCCAGTAGCTAGCAGCTGCCCCTAAAACAACGAAATCCGAATCACCGGACGGAACGAGGCATTGCTGCCCTGGCCCGTGAAATTGGAAAACGATTGCTGCTGCATGCCGAAGGAAATGCGCAGAGGATAATCCACTGCAATCCCGCCGCTACCGTCATCGAAGCTGCGGCGAATTGGCCTCATGTACGAGATGAGGAATCCACTCTGGAAGTTGTCATAGATATGGAAGCCCTCTCCCCGCGTGAGATCAAAAGCTCCATTCACCGTCCAGCGGTCATTGGGTTTGAATTCAAAACGCGCTCCGGGGACCAATATCTGCGCGGTGGTGAAACTCAAGTCTTGCACCCGCCATGAGCGGATGTACTTGCCCAAACCCGTGACGGTAAACTTCTGTCCGAACTTGTGTTCGAACCCGGCCCACGTGGCGGTGGTGAAGTACTCGCGCACCAGCGGGCGGAAGAGCAGATCGCGCACGGAGTATCCGGTGATGAACGCGTTGCGGCCCCAGGGGCGGCCCACTTCAAACTCAACGCTGGAGCCCAGATCGCGCGAATGCAGGTTCTGGCGGCTGAACGGCCCCGTTTCATGAATGGCGCTTCCTCGCACCGTGAGCCAGTTCAACAGGGGCGAACTGCTCAAATAAAGGAATTGCCGAAAAAGCTGCTGGTTAAAATTTACCGGGGCTTCGGTGTCGCGTCGAAGAGTGAATTCGACGCCGGGAGTGAGCACAAAGCGAGCACTCCCGATCCGCAACACCGGCTCAACTCCCACGTTGAAGATCGTGTCATAGGTGTTGTGCCTCAGAATCAGGGACTGGCTGGGGATGGACGTAGTGCCCCGAATATTGCGCTCCCCGAAATATCCGCTGATCGTGGGGAAACTCCTTGGATGATAGCGGAAGGTGGTGCCAACCTGGATCTGTTGCGACGAGCGGGGCGGGACGTTGGCGCCAAAGAAGGCCCTATCCATCTGGTAAATGGTGGCATCTTCAAAGATGGCCTCAGTGCCAAAGTCGCTGCGCATGCTTAACCTGGGATGAATCGATTTGCCTTCTTCGCCGGTGGCCTGAAGCAGGCCGCGCTCCGCGATATCGCTATCGTCGGCGGCCAGTTGGTTGGCTTGGGCAAAGGCTGAGATGGCATGGAGATTGTCATGCCGCTGGTGGTAAACATTGGCCCAGGCGATCTGGTAATCGTAGTTCTGCTTGTATTCTTCGCCATTGCCAAGAGCAGCCAGTTCCCGCTCGGCATCACGATCGTTGCCTTGCGCCAGGTACGTATCGGCCAGGCCGATGGCAACGGCATCATCAGGCGCTCCCATGTCTTTGGCTTTTGCAAAGTAACGGGTGGCCAGGTCAAACTCGTGGGTGTTCAGAAAGATGTTGGCCGCCTCCACCAAATTGTCGGTCGTGACCGGGGAGGCTTCTCCGATTCGCGACTCAGCAAAGGCCAGCGCCACCTGCTGTTTGGCGTCCTCAAATTTTCCCTCGCGCACGAACAGCTTGGCGAATTCAAGCCGCACATCCACGCGGTTAGCATCCGGAGCCTCAAGAGCGCGGGCAAAGCGGTCCATGGCCGCCTTTTTTTCACCCAGAGTCATGAGAGCGTCGCCGGTAGCAATGTAGATGGCGGATTGGTCCGCTGCAGTGCGCTCCGCTGCCTCAATGTAGCGGTAGGTTTGGTCCCGCTGATGCAATTGGGCATGGGCAGAAGCCAGATCCGCGTAGATCAACGGATCGTCCGGCGACATCTGGAGAGCGGTCTCCAGTTCGGCAATCGACTGCGTGTAGTGGCGGGCATGGTAGAGCGTGTCAGCCAGCGCCAGATGAATTTTTAGATCGTCTGGAGCATACTTCAGGGCCAGCCGGTATTCTTTTTCGGCTTTATCCAGAACGCGCATCTGCCGGTAAGCTGTGGCATAGGCCATATGCGTGGCGCCAGACTCTCCCATCAACTTCTCGGCCTTGGCGGTCTCAGCCAAGGCTTCGCGGGCATGATGGAGCTGCAAATTGGAGAATGCCAGACCGAGATGGGCGATGCCATTATCGGGATTGAGCTTGAGTGCCGGTTCAAAATCGCGGATGGCAGCCTGCGCATCCTGCATGTCATTGCGAACGTATCCGCGGTTGACGTAGGCCTCAACCATCCTGGGGTCTTTCTCCAGGGCGCGCGAATAGTCGTCAATGGACTGCTGCAGGAGCTGGCTCTGCTTGTGAACATGGCCGGCGAGCAATGGGAAGTTCGGCTCCTTGGGAAGAATGATCTCAAAGCGGCTGACTAAAGCCAGCACGTCGTCATACCGGCCCAGGTTATAGAGATCATAAGCAAGATAGACCGAAGCTTCGCGATCTCTGGGTAGTTTTTGAATGACGATCTGGCCCACTCGCGCGGATTCGGCAAAATTCCCGTTATGGAACAGATACCGCTCCGACTCGCGCATCACTCGCGGATCTTCCTTCATGACGCCGGTCGCCCGCGCCAGCCATTCGCCCGCCAGGGGAATCTTGTGGGCTTCAATGGCGGCATTGGCGCCGCCCGCGACAATCAGCGAATTGGTGGGCGCAAGCTTGTAAGCTTTCTGATAGCTGGCATCGGCATTCGGAAAGTCTCTGCTCGCAGTATAGAGATCACCCAAAGCAAGATAGGGCACGTAGTCGTTGGGATACGCCGCAGCCATCCGGTTGAAATACAGCTCTGCGGCTTTGACGTCGCCTTCATCGCGCGAGAGATAACCCAGCGCCTCCAGCGCATAACGGTTTTTCTCGTCGCGCTGCAACAGGCTGGCATACATCTTCCGCGCCTCTGCTTTGCGGCCAGTTTTCCAGAGCAGGCCGCCATATTGCAAAGTCGCATTATCGTTCACTGGATCAATCTGCAGCGCTTCTTTCAGGTCGGCTTCGGCGCCGCCAAAGTCGCCGTCCAGGCCTTTGATGGAGGCGCGCAGGCTCAGATACTCAACCCGCTGTGGACCTTCCACCTGGAGCTTTGCCAACTCCTGCCGGGCGATCTGGAGTTGCTGCTGGATGGCTGCATCGTCTCCCGTGTTCTTGTAAGCATCAATGAGGTTGAGCCGGAGTTGCGTGGGATAAAGAATTCCCTCCGCCGGACCTTCCGGCATGTTTCCCAAAGCAGCGAGGTACTCGCGGATGGAATCGCCGTCACGACGCTCCAGTTTTGCCAGGTCTCCGCGAATGGCATGGAGTCGATAGTATTTCGGATCAAGCTGCTCGCCCCGGGCCAGAAATGTGCGCGTCTTTTCCAGATTGCCAACTCGAAGCTCTGCCTGGGCCGCTGCCAGTTGAATGTTGATCACCTTGGGCGCCATAGCCGCCGCTTTTTCGTACGTATCGGCCGACTCCTTCTTCATGCCGGCCAGCTCGTAGGTATAGCCGAGCTCGGCCAGCAGGTCGGCATCTTTGCGCGGAGCCTGTTTCAGAGTCTCAATGGCGGATTTGTAGTCATGGGTCTCGCGATAAAACTGGGCAACAGCGCGGAAGATTTCTGCGCTTTTGGGATTGCGGGCCCGAGCTTTGTCCAGAAGTTGCTTGGCTTTCTGGGGTTCCTTTTGCTTCATGTAAGCGATGGCCAGCAGCAATTCCGCATGGGAGGACGGCTGCATCGCCTCAGAGCGTTCCAGAAGGTTTGTTCCTTGAGCCAAATCGCCGGTCTGGATAAACAGCTCGCCGGCCATGGCCAGGTCAGTGGCGCGACGGGGATTTGCGGCAATCACTTCCAGCAGAAGGCGCTTGGCTTCGTCGGCCTTGCCCATACGCATATAAGTCTGGGCCATGCCGGAAAGGGCATCCACTGAACGGGAGCTCAGTTCCAGCCCGCGCTTATAAGCATCAAGAGATATCTGATACTTACCCGCCAGCCGGGCGCTATAGCCAAGAAGGACCCAGGCATTGGCGTCATTCGGCTGATGCTCGGTCAGGCGTTGAGCGTAGTTCATGGCCGCGCCATAGTTGCCCTTCTTTAACGCGTCGGTAGCGGCACGGGAGAAACGCACGCCTTCTATGCTGCCGCCATAACCACCGAGCCCGCCTGAGGGGGACTGCCGGCCGTTGGCCGGGAGATCCTGAGCAGACGGAGTGCTCTTCCCTTTCTTCTTCTGGTCCTGCTTAGGGCGATCAGAAGATTGGCCGTTGATCTCAAATGTTTGAGCCAAGGCAGAGCTGACAATTAAAAGGGAGCAGAAGAAAGCTATGCCCAAGTAAATTTTGTTCACCGAACCACCGTATTCACACTATGTGCAGCAGAAACGCCTGTTGAGGGTTCCGGACTGCGGGTTGGGAGTACCTGAAAGTTAAAGAACACCGCTCTCCTGAAATGCGGGAGCAGCTCTGTTCTTATGTTGAATCCAGATGCCACTTGTCGCTGAGAGGATTGCTGCGTGCGCAAAAAGCGACCTAATTCCGGCAAAAATAGGAATCCGGGTACCACAAGGCAAACCCCGCAGGCATTTTGGGAATCGTAACTGCTTGCTGAACAAAGCTGCTGCTGGTTCAGCGTTCTCCCTTTTGACGCATTCGCTAGAGCGGAGGTTTTCATGAGTTCCCCATCGATCGCCCCAGGCAGAAATGTTCCTGTATTGAGCCGGGCGATTCCCATGACCTGGATGCTGCTGCTGGCGCTGGCAGTCCACGGTCCGCTGCTGCTAATGCAGCTCCCGAACAACTCCTACGACGCCAATCTTCATAAGTTCTTTGCCGCCCATTACGCGCAGCACTGGTTTGATCCCTGGAACCCCAAGTGGTTTACGGGATTTTCCCAGACCACCTATCCGCCGCTGGTACACCAATGGATGGCGTTGCTGTCGCAGGTGATGGGGTTAAGCCTGGCTTACATGCTGGCGCAGTTTATCGCCATTCTCCTGCTGCCCATTGGCGTGTACCGCTTTGCCCGAATCTGGGTGGGAGAAAGGGCATCGAGTTATGCCGCAATCGCCAGCATTTTTATAGGGTCTCTCTCATTCCTGGTCTACCAGGCCGGCCAGCTTCCCAACACTCTGGCGGCGGCGCTGCTCTTGAACGCCTTGCCCTACTTCTACGAATGGTCTAGAGATGCCAACTGGCGATCGATGCTTAAGGGGTTAGCTCTGGTATTTGCATCTGCATCGGCGCACCATGTGACACTGCTCTTCGGCGCGGTGCTGTTTGCCTTGCCGGTGCTGTTCACCGCGATCATTGACCGCAAGCGAGATGGCGTCGACGCAAGCGTTGGCGGCGTGATGTCGCGATCCATAATCTTTGGCGTGCTGATGGTCGCTGGCCTGGGAGTTGTGCTGCTGCCCTTTTGGCTTGCCCTGTATCACAACCCTATTAAGCAGATGGCGATACCGCACGCCAGCCGCTCCAATTTCCTGAGCGACAT
>DATMMY010000474.1:0-14950 GCA_035569515.1 Candidatus Solibacter sp.
GCTGTTGGAGACGTCCACAATGGAATTCACAGACCGTATCCCCTGCAGCGTGCTGTTCTGGATGGTAATGCCATCGAACTGCGCTACAGAATTCTGATTCACCACAATACCCAGCCCACCATTGAAGACCAATGGGCCGCCTACAAATATGTTCCGGGAGTCAAAGATATTCAGAAGCCGGCGGTTGGGATTGGCAGGGTTAATGGTGACCGATGGGCCGGCCGACTGGATCGCCAGATCGCTGAAGCCGCGTACTAAAACGTTATCTGAGCAAGGGCCGCCGGAGACCGTGATACTGTTCGGTCCGGCCTTGGGCAGCGTTGCCAGCGCGGCGGAGATGCTGGTGAATGCGCCCGGTGTGGCTCCTGAGCAATCCACCACCGCATTATTGGCGTGCGCTGCAACCGGAAGTAAAAGCGAACATAGCGCCCCCATAAGAAATTTCAGTCCATTACGACATATCTTCATCTTCTTCATTTCTCCTTGTTCTCCTTCTCTGTGGAGTTCATTTAGTTGGAACAAATAGTTGGAACAAAAACGGACAACGTAAGACTAGTTGGAACAAAACGCACAGCGTAAGACGCGCCAGCGTTGCACGAATTCATCCAGTTCCAGGCCACCTGGAGAGTGCAGGTGGGGAATCTTTGGGTGGCGGTCAGGCCCTTCAACCGGTATAGTGCAGATTGGCTCTGAAACGTTTCATTGGGCCGCACTAAACTAATCGAAATGGAAATCAAGTGCCAGTTTGGAAATAAAATAATCCGTGCCCGATTTTTGATATTGCGCGGGTTACAAGCGAGGTTGATTTACAAATGCCAAGATTTATCGTGCCCATAATTTTTTTCGCGCTGGCATTGCAACCGGCTTTTTCTACCTCTCCCGGCCCCGAGGAGCAATACCGGCAGGCGATGGGGTTTTTGCTGACCGTGAATCCCACCATGCAAGACCGCGATGAAGCCCTGAAGCTGCTGCGCGCTGCAGCGGAGCAGAAATATGTCCCGGCGCAGACCGCCCTGGGAACGCTCTATGAGCGGGGCAATCTCGCAACCCAGGACATCCATCAGGCCATCTCCTGGTATGAGAAAGCGGCGCGTGAAGGAGACTGGGTCGCACAACTCGCCTTGGGGCGGATTTATTTCCTGGGTATTGGAGTGTCCAGGGACGTCTCCGCGTCGAAGAAGTGGTTGCGAATGGCTGCCGATTCCGGCGAAGCCGGCTCGGCCTTTTACCTGGGATTGATGTACGACGAAGGCCAGAGCACGATCATCGATTATGGAGAAGCGGCCAAGTGGTATCGGCAAGCGGCTGAGGCAGGGAATCCGTTTGCACAACAAAAGCTGGCTCTTTTGTTGCTCAAAGGCGTGGGCGTCAAGCATGACGCGCCCCAGGCCTATACCTGGTTGCTGGTGGCCTCGAGTTTCGGCAACCACACCGCCGATTCGCAGTTGCAGTCCATGGAGTCAGACCTGGGAACGAGCGGAGCAAATGCCGCACGCGCGCAATCCGTGACGCTTCGACAGCAGGTCCTGCAAAAGCTAGGCAGCAGCGACTGCAAGGGCTGGCGCGGCCAATTCGACGAACTACCGGAAGCACCGCCCTTGTCATTCCAGATTGCCTGCGAGAACCTGAAGCAAGATTGATGAAGGCAGTCATTACTGAAGATCACAATGAGAAACAAAGCCTAAATCTACGGAGGACGCGGAGGCGCGGAGAAAGAGAAAATAACCAAAGTCAGAACCGCAGCACGATCTGTCAGGCCCGTGGGTGGAAATGACCGGATGCAGAGCGTGGATCAGTGTCATTCTGAGCGGCAGCGAAGAAATTGCGCCGCTGCACTTAAGGTACACGACACACGGTTACGAACTACTGAAATCTTTAGGGCAGTGAAGATCTCAGATCTTTTTTAGCCCGGCGCAAAACATTCGGCGAGATACACCACACTGGAACCGCTTTACTTACCTATAGCGGCGACCACGTCTGGCATTCCTCTACAGTGATCGGCGATGTCAGCGGAGCGCCTGTTTGAACGCGGATCACTGCGTCGTTACTTGAACAGAAGTTTTTCCCTCCTGTGCTTGTAGAGACAGGTGTTCCCACGATCACATAGCCATCGCAAATTCCTTCTTTACACGTTGCCGTGATGCTGTAACGGAAGCCATTCTTAGTGCACCATTCTCCTGAAGTTCCAGAGGCGCAAGCCAAGGTATCGTCAATTAAGCAAGCATGGGACGTGGACCCTCCGCCCTGGCAATTTCCATCAGGGCCAGAGCCGAGCGTAGCCAGGTCGGGGGCGAAGCCCTTTTCGGGATACGTAGCCGAATAAGTGACTTGTGCGGTGTTCAGAGTGCGCACGGTAGCGATCCCGCCAGATTCATTGGCTTCGGTTCTCGACCGCATCAAGTTGGGAATGGCGACGGCAGCGATTATCAATACAGCGCCCACGCCACCCCCCGTGTTGTTGCTGGCAAACCGGATTGCGTTCTCTTCTCCATAGGCAAATGTTGCCGTAGGTGCGATCTTGATTTCCGTCCCCTCCACCAGCTTTGCCAGCTCCGGTGCGCTCTGTTGCAACATCGGGCCGATCATGCGTATGAAATTCTGGTATACCATCGCGGAAGAGTCCTTGGAGTGGTCTCGAGGCACTAGAGCCTGAAATTCGGCTGACTTGGCCAGCGACTTGCCACTTCGGTGGACCTGAATGGCATCCGCGAGCAGAGTACGGCTTCCCGCCAGGACCATGTACCCATCCACGAACGCATAGTCCACTTCGATTGGCTTCTTCGCGGTAAATATCTGCAAGGTGTAGGAGGTCTGCCCCTCCGAAATGTGTTGTTCCAGGGTTGGCTGTTGCTCGCCCTTCGCAAAACCGCCGGCAATCATCAGCAATTGCTGGAAAGTTTTTTGCAGGCCATCCGGGTCCCTGACCTTTAGGACGGCCCTCCAGGGAGGATCGGCGGTCTTGGAAGAAATTGGGCCATCCAGCGCCAAAGTGATCTCTCCTCCTAACTTGCTGAGCAAATCTTCTTTGAGCTTGATGTTGAATTGGGTTTCAGCTTGTGCAAGGTCGGCGGACGCGCCGGGGCGGCCGGCTTCGGCAATGTCTTTAACATCATCAAAGATCTGCGCTGGGTTCTTAAGCACCAGAGAGCCAGCATATCCCGCATCGGTCGAGATAAAATCCAGGCCGCCCATGGGCGCCGGGGCCGCCAGCCACGACGCAACTCCGCGTCGCGGTCCAGCGAAGGTCAACTCCGCATTGTTCGAGGGCTGTCCAGCCGCGTCCTTGTGCTCCGCGATCAGGTACTTTACATCCGCAAATCCCGTCTGCCGGAAACTGGCCTCATCTCTTTTATTTCCGAATGGGATCAGGCCCTTGATTTTCTCAAGGTCCGCCCCCAATAACAGCCCCGCGCCGGCCTGGTAGGCCTGCGCGAGCCGTTGCCCAAACGGAGTCGGGGCGAGCTTGCCGCCGGGCCGGGCAAGCTGAGCGTTGAAGCTCTTCAGAGAGGCCAGATCAAACGCCACCACGACCAGATCAGCGCGCACCAGCACGAACGTGTGAGTGGTTGATCGGGACTTTGCAGTCAGTAGCTCCTGCGGGCTCAAGATCTGCACCGGCCCATTCGCTGCGCCCGTGAATTGCTTGACCAGTCCCTTAAGGAATGCGCTCAGCCCCGGCTTCCGTATTTCAGCGATGATTAGCGCAGATCCGCCTTTGGGTTTGAGCTCTCCTGAAACCGCAATCTCGTTTCCAAGATACTGGGAGAATTGATAAACCTTGTCCAGGCCGTCTTCCACCATAGGCCCTGCCGGGAATGACTGCCATTGATCGCGCAGCACCTCCCGCTCCTTCAATGCCCGGTGAAAGATCTCGACCGCCTGATGCAGGGAGTCACCATAGTTGGGAAGGGCCAGATAGATCTCAGTTGACGCCGGCAGCAGCGGCAACAGCTTGGACTGCGAGCGCAAAGGAGGAAACTGGATCTCCCGCTGCATTTTTTCCTGGAGATAGCCGAGCTCCTGCAGTAATGGCAAATACTTGGCAAACGCATCGCCCGAAGGGCTACCTTGCTGCGTAGGAACTGCGCCCGCCAGTCCCGACGTGGCCAGCAGGATGATGACGGCAGTCATGGCTGCCCACTGGAAATGTTTCCGATGGGGTTTTGACTTGATGCAAAAAGCAACAAACTTCTGTTCTAATTTCTGGATGGAACCGTGTTCGTAGCGCATACGTTTCTCCCCGCTTCAACCTGTGACGAAATGACCAGACGGCGGCAAGGGCAGCGGCGTCGTCCTGACCTGTCCTGGAGTAGGTCCGCATTTAAGACAGACACGAACCACTCTCACTTCTCCTGAAAGGTCATTCCAAGATTCACTCTTTGTTAAGGTTTGAATATGACTATAGTAGACAATCGGACAGTTGGGTAACTTTTTTAATGTTCCGATAGTCACATCTCTTCGGAAAACCCCACAAACACGGGTTCCGGATCCAGCCTTACACCCCATATATTTACAACTCGTTGCTGGATCTCGTTTTTTAGAGCCATGATGTCCCTGGCCCTGGCTCCGCCCTTGTTCACAATGGCCAGTGCGTGTTTGCGCGAGGTTCCTACCGGACCACGCCCATAGCCTTTATGAATTCCGGCTTGTTCCACTAACCATGCGGCTGAGAGCTTTATCTGGCCGTTCTCGCCGGGATATTGAGGAAGATCTTCTCCGGGGGCGAGTTCATGAGCTAAGACCTTAATGCGGTCGGCTTCCTCGAATCCGACAACCGGGTTCTTGAAAAACGATCCGGCGCTGCGGCAATCGTCATCGCCTTCCACAATCAGCATCGCTTTGGATTGGCGGACCGCGCGGACTGCATCCCGGACCTGCTGCAAAGAAGGCGTACCGCCCAAGCCGGAGAAATGCTTTTTCAAATCTGCGTACTCGATGCGCGGAGCGCCATTCTTCATAAGGCGATAGGTAACCTGGAGCACAATGTATCGGCCTCTTTGCGTGGAATTAAAGATGCTGCTGCGGTAGGCGAAGCCGCAATCGATGTTGCTCAGCTCTTTGATCTGGCCGGTCGCGATTTCCAGGACGCGCACCTGCCTGATGGTGTCGGCGACCTCCTGTCCGTAGGCGCCGACGTTCTGAACGGGCGTGCCGCCCACCGTGCCGGGGATGCCGCTCAGGCATTCAATTCCGGCATAGCCTTCTCGCACGGTATAAGCCACAAATGAGTCCCAGTCGTGGCCGGCGCCCACGTGAAAGACCTCATCACCAGTGTCTGTTGGTCGCGCGAGGCTAGGTTGTGTAATGCCGGATCCGGTGATGCCGGAAATTGCAACCTTCAGAACCAGCCCGGGCCAGCCCTCATCGGCGATCACCAGGTTGCTGCCTCCACCCAGGACAAAGAGCGGCCATTGGCGCTCGGCGGCGTGAGCCACGGCCGCTTTCACGGCCTCTTCGCTGGCGGCCTCGACAAAATAACGGGCCGGCCCTCCCACCTTGAAGGTGGTCAGCGGCGCCAGCGGAATGTTTTTCTGGATCAACAATGCTTTGCATCAGGGTACAGCAACGGACGGTTCTTTGGGATGTTGGCTCTGCCTGATAGAATCATCTGTACGATTTATTTGGAGGATTTTCAATGTATCCAGAGATGATGATTGCACCCATGCGCCAGGAACTGACCTCGGTGGGAATCGAAGAGGCGCGTACGGCGGATGAGGTGGAGCAGGCTTTGGCGCAAAAGGGCACGGTGATGGTTGTGGTGAACTCGATCTGCGGATGCGCCGCTGGAAGAATGCGTCCCGGCGTGCGTGCGGCTCTTCAGCACGGCGTCCGTCCCGATAAGGTGATCACCGTGTTTGCCGGACAAGACAAAGAGGCAACCGATGCGGCCCGCCGTCACTTCACCGGATATCCACCCTCTTCACCTTCCATTGGTTTGCTGCGCGACGGAGAACTCGTTTACATGATCGAACGCCGTCAGATCGAGCCAAGCCATCCCGACCAGATTGCAGGGGCCCTGAAACAGGCCTTTGAGAAATATTGCGCCAAGGCTGAAGCGAAATAGGGTTATATTCCGAGTGTAGCGAGGGACCGATATTGCCAGGTGCGCGGCCAACGCGATGAGGATCACCCTGCTGCGAATCGCAATTACTTGAGACGACTTTATCTGCTTGATGGCGAGGATCAGGCGCACTTTTTAAGAGGTGTCATCCCGAGCGGAGCGCCGCGAAGGAGTCGTGCACAACGCATCTGAAAGGCGCGGAGAGAGGGACCCCGATCATGCTTTGGACTTAAATGCAGATCCAAGGCATTCTACCCAAATCCCTGAGGCGTTGCCCCAATACACGGCTTTAAAGGTCGACTGCACTTGAAAAGCTTGTTCATTAGGAGCGAAGCGCCACAGATACATGAACATCTATATTGGCCAAGGGCGTGAAGTCGAACGACCCGAAAACCGCTGAGACACCACACTATGTCAAGGCATTCTCACATCGGCCCCGCGCAGGCGATGAGCAGATTCTCGAGAGAACTCCCTGACGCTGAATCGGCTGTTAATAATCTTGAGATCCTTCACTGCGCGCCTGTCAGGAAAGTAGACGTAAGATCTGCGTATGCGCTCCGTTCAGGATGACAGGGTCATAAATAACTCTTTGGCCTGGTGCAAAAGGGCCAGTCGACCGGCACCAATTCAGACCTAAAGCAGTTTTGCAGCCGCCCGGTCCACAATCCACAGCAATCTCCCGTTCTCCGGTCGCACCCTCTGGCACGGGTAGATGGCTTTTTTCGCGCTTCCGAGTACGTCCTTTAAGACTTCCGCTTTGCTTTCCCCTGAGACCAGGAACATGACTTCAGCCGCATGGTTCAAAAGCGGAAGGGTAAAGGTAAGTCTGTAGCTCTGAAACTTTTCCACCCAGTTGGCCACCACCTTGCGATGGTTTTCCTGGAGGGCCGGGCTGTCGGGAAATAACGATGCGGTATGGCCGTCGGGTCCCATGCCCAACATGATCAAATCAAACTGCGGCCATTCCTCCGGGCCGATGTGGAAAAAATTGAGCAGTTGCTGTTCGTATTGTGCGGCGGCAATGTTCGCGTCCAGTTCGCCGGCAATCCGGAAGACGTTCTGCTGGGGAATGGGAACCTTGGAGAGGAGCGATTCCCGCGCCATGCGGTAGTTGCTCTCAGCGTCATCGGGTGGGACATGGCGTTCATCACCGAAAAAGACAAATACCTTCTCCCACGGTAGCCTCTTTTCAGGATTGCTTTGGTCTTCAGCCAGCAGGGAATAGACCCCCCGCGGAGTTGAGCCGCCGGCCAGGGCTACGCAGAACCGTCCGCGCGCCCGGATGCTGCTTTGCGCGGCGGTCAAGAATTCGTCGGCGGCTGTGCGGTTCAGTTGGGCGACGTCTGCGACGATTTTGATTTCGGGTGCATTCGAGGGCATAGAGTTTCTTGAAGACCTCCCAGCCACTAAAATTTTCAGCCGTCCCCTAAAGGGGACTTTGACTTATTCCCTAATCCCCTCCCGCCGTTGAAACGGCGGGCTATTATCAATCGTCCCTATCGGGACTATGGTACCTCGTTCCTGATCAGCGGCCATCAGAGCAAATCAGCGGTTAAGGCTCTGCTCTGCGCCAAGGTTCTGGCCAATTGCCAATTGCATTTGCTAACTACTGGTTTTCCGATCAGTGGCCTCAGTGCAAATCAGTGGTAAGGTTCGGTTCTGCGCCAAGGTTCTGGCCAATTGCAATTGCTATTTGCCAACCGCCGGTTTCCTCCGCGTCTCCGCGCCTCCGCGGTAAACTGATTTTTGATTTTCTCTGTGTCTTCGTGTCTCCGTGGTGGGTTTTGCTTTTGGGGCATCACCTTGGTCCCCTCTGGTTTACGGCATAGCGTGCTGCGCCGATCAGTCCTACTTTGTCATTGACTATGATGCGGACAGGAATGGTCTCCAGAACTGGTTGCAGTCGTCCTTTGGACACAAAGGCTTCTAGGAACGCTGGCTCCCGCAGTTTGGGCAGGATCTTGTGGGCTATGCCGCCGCTCATGAACAGTCCGCCGGTGGCCATCAGTTTCAGGGCCAGGTTGCCGGCTTCCGCGCCATAGATGCTCACAAACATTTCAAGCGCTCGCTGGCAAATCGCGGCTTTTTCTTCCAGCCCATTCTTGGAAATTGCAGCGACCGGGTCTGCCAGTTGGCTTAACTCCTGCCGAAGCCAATCCGGTTCCTGCTCTGTGCCGCTATCGCGCAGGAATTCATAAATGATTTTAAGACCCGGACCAGAGAGCACGCGCTCATAGCTCACGCGGCCAAATCTCTTCAACAGGTATTGCAGCAGGGCGATCTCCAGGTCGTTGCGTGGAGCAAAATCGCAGTGACCGCCTTCGCATGGAAAAGCGTGCCGCCGGGCTCCATCCCAGTAAAGGCCGGCTTCCCCCAGACCGGTCCCGGCGGCAATCAGCGCGGCGTTCCCGGCAGATGGTTCAACTGAATTGAGATTGATGAAGTCGGCTGGCTCCAGATCATCAATGCCGGAAGCATGTGCCTCAAGGTCATTAATCAGCCACACGGTTTCGGTCCCCAGATGCCGGGAAAGCTCGGCTGCGTCGATGATCCAGGGTAGATTGGAAGCGGAGACACGCCCATGCAGCACCGGGCCGGCAATCCCAAAGCAAGCCAACCTTATGCTCACACCCTGTTCGCGGAGAAACATGATTACGATCTCGTCCAGGCCCTTGTGCTCGCGGCTCGGATAGACCTTTTCCGCTGCAAGCTGCAGGCGACCAGCTTCTTCCTTGAAGAACGCGAGTCTGGTATTGGTTCCGCCAATATCTCCGGCCAGTATCATTCTGGGATTCGTCTCCAATAGCGGCCATCGCGGTTGATGAGTTCATCCGCTTCTTTGGGGCCCCACGTTCCTGCGGGATAGTTGGGAAAGCTGCGGGGCGGCAGGGTCTTCCACACGTCGAGGATGGGATCAACCACGCTCCAGCCGGCTTCCACCATGTCGGCGCGCTGGAAGAGAGTCTGATCGCCCATGATGCCGTCGTAGAGAAGGACCTCGTAGCCGGTGTTGGGAGTGGTGCCGAAATAATCGGCATAGTTGAAATCCATCTCCACCGAGCCGACCCTCATCTGAGCGCCGGGCACCTTGGCCCCAAAGCGCATGGAGATGCCTTCATCCGGCGCGATATGCACTACCAGCTGGTTGGGTTTCAGGCTGCTTACCGGAGTATCGCGAAAAAGAATAAACGGAGCGCGCTTGAACTGGATGGCAATCTCGGTGTGGCGCGCGGCCAGCCGCTTGCCGGTACGGAGGTAGAAGGGCACTCCGGCCCAGCGCCAGTTGTCAATCATCAGCCGGATTGCGACAAAGGTCTCTGTCCTTGAATCGGGCGGGACGTTCGGCTCAGAGCGATAGGCGGGCACGGCTTCGTGATTGATTTCGCCGGCTCCATATTGGCCTCGCACCGTATTGTGCAGCACATCTTCAGGCCTGAGAGGCTGGATCGCGTTCAGAATTTTCGATTGTTCGTCGTGGACGGAGTCGGAGTTGAACGAAACCGGCGGCTCCATGCTGGTGATCGAGAGAAGCTGCAAGAGGTGGTTCGGAACCATGTCCCGCAGTGTGCCGGATTTGTCAAAGTATCCGCCCCGCTGTTCCACGCCCACCGTTTCAGCCACCGTGATTTGCACGTGATCAATGTAATTCTGGTTCCATACGGGCTCGAAGATCCCGTTGCTGAACCGGAATACCAGGATGTTCTGGACCGTCTCTTTTCCCAGGTAATGATCAATACGGAAAATCTGGTCTTCCCTCAGGAAAGTCTTGATCTTACGGTTGAGTTCTTTGGCGGACTCCAGATCATTGCCAAACGGCTTCTCAAAGACAATCCTGCGCCACTGCCCGTTCTCCTGGCAGGTTAGTTGCACGGCGCCAAGGTGTTCGACTATGCTGCCGAAAAATGCCGGGCTGGTGGCCAGGTAAAAGAAATAGTTGCCATGCGTGTGGTGATTCCTGTCGGCTACGTTCAGCGCATTGACGAGCTGGGGATAGATCTTAGGATCCTGAAAGTCGCCGGATACGTAGTAAAGACGGCTCAATATCCAGTCTTTCAGGTCCGGATCAACTTTACTGGTGGCAAATTTGTCGAGCTGCTGGCCCATAAGGTCCCGGAATTGCTCGTTGCTTATCTCGTTCCTGCCCACGCCGATCAGGGCAAACTCCCTGGAGAGCATATTGCTCTTCGCCAGATTGTAGAGCGCAGGAAGAAGCTTTCGAGCGGTGAGATCACCGGTGGCCCCGAAGATCACCATCACGCAAGGCCCGGTCTGGCGTACTTGCTTTTCCGGTTCTGCCGGTGCTTCCGGAAGTTCGTGTTCAATTCTTGGCATAGGCTCTTCTCTTTTCTTGTTACCTATTTTTTCTTCAGCTCAATGTGCCCGCCAAACTTCTGGCGCATGGCGCTGAGGATCTTTTCCGCAAACGTGTGGTCCTGGCGTGAGCGGAAACGCGTATATAAAGCAGCAGACAGGACATCTGCAGGTACCGCTTCGTCGAGCGCGGCCTGGATGGTCCAGCGGCCCTCTCCGGAATCCTGCACAACGCCAACGTACTCTGAAAGCGTGGGATTTTCCGTCAGCGCCATCGCGAGCAGATCCAACAGCCACGATGCGACCACGCTGCCGCGACGCCATACCTCGGAGATGTCCCTTACATTGAGGTCGTAGCGGTGGTCTTTGGGCAACTGGTCGGAATTGGCGTTGCGGAAGATATCAAAGCCCTCAGCATAGGCCTGCATGAGGCCGTACTCGATTCCGTTGTGCACCATTTTGACAAAGTGGCCTGATCCCGAAGGGCCGCAGTAGAGATAACCCAGCTCGGCCGTGCCGCTTACTTTTTCCCGGCCGGGAGTGCGTGGGATCTCTCCGATGCCTGGGGCAAGCGTCCTGAAGATGGGATCGAGACGTTCAACGGCCTCCTGCGGTCCGCCGATCATCATGCAGTAGCCGCGATCCAGGCCCCACACGCCGCCGCTGGTGCCGACATCAATATAGTGGATGCCGCGTTCTTTGAGCTTCAGGGACCGCCGCACATCGTCTTTGAAGTAAGAGTTGCCGCCATCAATAATGACGTCGCCGGCTTCGAGCTTTTCCGCCAGCCCCAACACCGTTTGCTCGGTGGGATCACCGGCGGGGACCATGATCCAGGTGGCCCTTGGCTTTTTAAGCTTCGCAACAAAATCATCCAGCGATGTAGATCCGGTGGCGCCCTCACCTGCCAGTTCCTTGACGTTGTCCGGGCTCAAATCGCGGACCACGCACTCGTGGCCGCCGCGCATCAGCCGGCGTACCATGTTGCCGCCCATGCGGCCTAATCCGATCATTCCAAGTTGCATTGTTGTTCTCTCCCTCGCTGGCTCATTAATGTTTGTCGCGACTCCAGAGCCAAACAGTCTGCAGAAAAAACGTTTTCGCTCGCCGATTTGAAGGGGCACTGCCTGTCCTAGAGGCGAGCTTGCGAGCCGAAGGAGCTTCAGCCGTGCCGTAAATTGTTGAAATAAATCTGGGGCTTCAGCCCCTGAGGTAATAATTCGACACAATCTGTTTATCCCAGTGCTTCTTTAACTAACTTGTTGAGCTTCTCCAGGCCGGCATTTACATCTGCTCCTATATGTACGCGTAACGCCCGGCGCTTGCGCTCTGCCAGTACGTGAAAGTCTCCGCGCGCCTGTGCGGCTTTGACTATGCCAAAGGTATATTTCTGTCCGGGTACCGGCAGATCAGCGGCATCGTCACAGGTGATCTGTAGGAAAACGCCGGAGTTGGGGCCGCCCTTATAGGCTTGCCCGGTGGAGTGCAGGAACCTTGGACCAAAACCCAGGCAGGTGGCTACGCGTTTGCGGTCACGAATTGCGTGGCGGATCGTCTGCAAGCTGTTTTCATGTTCACGGTTCATCTGGACGTAGGCCAGCAATCCCAGATAATCGCCTGCGCCAAGCTGGTTCAGATGAGCGCGCAGCAGACCTACCAGAGAATTGTTGCTTCCGGCAAACTGCTTCAGATTGGCGGCGTTGCGCTCATCGGTAAACAGCTTGACGCCGTCTTCTTCAAGCATCGGTTTCTCTTCCGGAAGCTTTCCGTTCTTTTCGTATTCTGCGGTCAGCTCGCGGGTGACGATTTTGCTGGCTTCCACGTCGGGTTGGTTAAAAGGATTGATTCCCAGAATCGATCCGGCCATCGCTGTGGCGATTTCCCAGCGGAAGAACTCCTGGCCAATATCGTAGATATCAGCAACGTCAATGCAGAACACCGGCTGTCCGGTCCTGGCGAGCGCCTCCACTTGGGCGTCCTGGGCGGCGTCCGGCGCGCTCTGGAGCCGGAGATAAGCAAAGATGCGGTCATTGCCATAGACGCCGGGCGCTCCCGGTTTTTCGCGGTCCACCGGAACCAGGCCCTTGCCCAGCTTGCCGGTACTTTCAGCCAGCAATTGCTCCAGCCATGCGCCCAGGTCCGATATGCCCGGCGAGGTGATGATCGTGACTTTATCGCGGCCACTGTTGCCCAGCGTGCCTAACACCGCGCCCAGAACTGCGCCGGGGTTTTGGTCGACCGGCACATTGGCGGAGCAGGCGTGTACCATCTCTTCCGTCTGGTCGAGGAAGCGCCGCAGATCCAGTCCCATGATGGCCGCCGGCACCAGTCCAAAGTTGGAGAGGGCCGAATACCTGCCGCCAATGCTCGGCACGCCGTGGAAGATGTGCCAGAAATGATCGTTCTTTGCTACCTGTTCCATCTTCGATCCAGGATCGGTGATGGCGATAAAATGCCGTCCGGCATTCCCTTTACCCACTGCCGACTCTGCGCGATCAAAGAAATACTGCTTGTAGATGTTGGGCTCCAGCGTGCTTCCCGATTTGCTGGAGACGATGAACAACGTCCTGGCAATATTGATCTGGCTTTCCAGCGCGCGGATCTGCTGGGGATCGGTGGAATCGAGCACCAGGAGTTCGGGAAATCCGGGCTGCCTGCCAAAGGTGATCTTAAGCACTTCAGGGCAGAGGCTGGAGCCGCCCATCCCCAGCAGGACGGCATGTTCAAATCCGCCCTTGGCAGCTTGCGAAGCAATCGCCGAAAGCTGTTGCAGGTGCGCAATCTGATCTTCCGTGATGTGCAGCCAGCCCAGCCATTTATCTTCGTCGTCTTTGGTCCACAGCGAGGTGTCGCCTTTCCAAAGACGGTTCATCTTGTCATTGGCCTGCCAGTCTTTGATGGTGGCGTCCACCGCCTGCTGCAGCGGAGCCGGCAATTGGCAGCTTTGCTTTTGAATTTTCGGCTTCGCTAGCTCGGGTTCATTTTTTTTTTTATCAACTGCCGCGATGAGTTTGTCAAAAGCGTCATCGAAAAGCTGGATCGCTTCCACCAGCAGTTTGTCGGTGACCTCTCGGATGGAGATGCCGGCTTTTTCCAGGTCGGCCATGGTTTTGTCTGCCGATGGCAGATCGGCATCCAGGGTGCGGACTACCTGCCCATGGTCGCGGAAAGCGTCAAGAGTGGCAGGCGGGATGGTGTTGACCGTATCCGGGCCAATCAGGTTCTCGATGTACATCACATCCCGATAAGCCGGGTTCTTGGTGCTGGTACTGGCCCACAGTAACCTCTGGGTCTGGGCCCCGGTAGCGGCCAGCTTCTTCCAGCGGTCGCCGTCGAAAAGCGTCCCGTATTTGCGATAGGCCTGCTTGGCATTGGCAATCGCCACCTTGCCCTCCAGCGAATGCAGCAACTGCTCCTGCTCGGGAGTGACTGGAATCTTAAGTTTGCCGGAAATCAGAGCGTCCACGGCCGCATCAATCCGGCTGACGAAAAAGCTGGCTACGCCCGCGATCTTGCTTAAGTCTTTCCCGGATTTCTGCGCCTCTTCCAGTCCGGCAGTGTAGGCTTCCGCCACTTTCACGTAGGCATCCTGGGAGAAGAGCAGCGTCACGTTGATGTTGATGCCTTCGCTGATCAACTGGCGTATGGCCGGCACGCCTTCCGGCGTACCCGGGATCTTGATCATCACATTGTGCCTGCCCACCGCCTTCCAGAGCCTGCGCGCCTCATCAATGGATGGCTGGGTTAACCGCGCTAGTTTGGGGGAGACCTCCAGGCTTACGTAGCCGTCGCGGGCATTGGTCGCCTTGTAGACAGGACGCAGGAGATCGGCTGCATCCTGAATGTCGCGGATGGCGATGCGTTCGTAAATCTCCCCGGAGCTGAGATTCTGGGCGTGGAGCTGTTCCAACACGTCCGTATAATCCGTGCTGCCGGCAATAGCTTTCTCAAAGATGGCGGGATTGGAGGTGATGCCGCGCAGGCCGTCCTGGTCAATTAACCGCTGCAGCTCTCCGCTGGTAATCAGGTTGCGGCGGATAAAATCCAGCCACACGGACTGGCCGAACTTTTGCAGCGCGAGCAGCGGGTTTTCCTGTCTAGCTTTCATCTTTGCACTATCCAGAGCGCTCACAATACTCATGACTTCTTCTCCTTCATAGTTGGGCCGGCGGCGTATCGTTCTTCGATGTTAAGGATCTTAGCCAGCCTGCGCTGGTGGCGTTCTTCTTTCGTAAAGCGGGCATTCAGGAACGCCATGGACAACTCTTTCGCTAATTCAATTCCAATCACGCGCGCACCCAGCACCAGCAGGTTCATATCATCATGCTCCACACCCTGATGGGCCGAATAGGTGTCGTGACAAAGGCCTGCGCGGATTCCAGGAATCTTATTGGCGGCAACCGACGCGCCCACGCCGCTTCCGCAAATCAGCACGCCGCGTTCAGACTCGCCCCGCACCACACTCAATGCTACAGCCTCGGCAAAATCAGGATAGTCCACCGGCGCGGTGCTGTTGGTTCCCACGTCCAGAACCTGATGGCCGTTTTGCTCCAGATGCCGCCCCAGAAGCTGCTTCAG
>DATMMY010000475.1:0-5234 GCA_035569515.1 Candidatus Solibacter sp.
GTCGATGGAACAGGTAATCGACGATCTCACCGGCACCTTCGGGACCTGGCAGGTTGCCTGGGGCGATATGAACCGGTTGGAGCGCCGCGCCTCCAGCGGCGAAGAACCTTTCCGCGATGACCTGAAGAGCCTGCCGGTAGCCGGAGCGCCGGGCGATGTCGGCATCGTCTTCAACTTCTACGCGCGGCCGGAAAAAGAGCAAAAGCGACGTTACGGTGTCGCCGGGCATTCCTTTATCAGCGTCGTCGATTTTGGCCCTGAGCCCAAGGCGCGATCCATCCTGGTGTTTGGCGAGAATTCCGATCCGTCATCGCCGCATTACTTTGATCAGTCTGAACTCTACGCCAAACAGGAGTTCAAGCCGGCTTACTTCAACCTGGAGGAAATCAAAGCCCACATGGAAAAGACCTACCATCCGGGTGAACGGAACTGACTATTATTTTGTGTCCCAGAATGGACACCACAACGATGTGCGACGGCCGTCACATCCAAACGTCTTCACCGTCTCTACCATGTGAATATCGGTAAAGAGGAATGGGGCATTCTCTCCGAAAGGAAGCCGGGACGCTCTCTCCAAACTACCGCGCAATGAGTCTTCCGAGGATCCCGGAGGACAGCCAACTAACTGCCTTCGGAGAAGCCGTGGGGTTGGTACGGCAAAGGCCGTTATGTAAGTTGAGCGTTGTGATCCTGATCGTGAGTCCAGGTTGTTAGGTGGAGTTAATGAGTCTAAATCACGAGAACACAACCCCTCTGCCTTATTCGAAACCCCAAGATCTTTGGCACCACAGCTAGCGCTATAAGCAACTGAATCAACGTGCCGTGATGCAAATCACAGCCCGAATGGCCTTAGTCTGCAACACTCGAACGAGCAATGTGACCACCCAAGGAGCAGACTATGTACAAGAATATTCTGATACCAACTGACGGCTCGGAACTTGCCGGAAAAGCGGTTGAGCACGGCATTGCCTTGGCCAAAGACATCGGCGCCAAGATTACGGTGCTGACCGCGACCGCACCCTTTCGGATCGTGACGTTCGAAATGCAGATGCTTGAGGATACGCCAGATCAGTACAAGAAAAATATGCACGACTACGCCTTAAAAATACTGGGAGTGGTTGCCGGCGCGGCAAAGGCGGCAGGCGTTGCATGCGACACGGTCCACGCCGAGCAAGAACACCCCTACCAAGCCATCATCGATACCGCAAAATTGAAAGGATGTGACCTTATCGTGATGGCCTTACACGGCCCGCCGCGGAATCTCGGCAATTGTCCTTGGCAGCTAAACGGTCAAAGGTGCTCACGCACTCCAAAATTCCAGTTCTCGTTTACCGCTAATCCCGCCGTGAGGAATGTTGGGCCTCGGCTGTGGCCGCGGCAATACCTACTCTCCCCAGTTGTGGATCCATACAGTGACGCAGTAAGAGCGCGGAAACATCCTGGAAATCTCATCGACGCTTAACCAACGTCGCAAGTTTCTTTGCCAAGTTATGCTCGCTAAGAGTCTGTTCCACCTCCCGTGCGATCTCTGTCGTGCAGACGCAACACCTCATTAGGCACGGTCAGAATATGCAATACTCGGTCTGAGCCAGTTTTCTTTCCTTCGTGGGCCAAGGCTCCGCCCAGGTCCATGTGGCAGACCAGGCCCCAGGTCGCCTTAGCAGCCACTTCACTACGAAACATTCCGCTATATTGCCGCATAGGGAAGAGGAATTTTCGGTTGCCGCCTTCTCCTTGCGCCTGGGCAGCAATCTTTTCCAGAGGCTCCAGCCCCAGGGACGGATCCCATTTTTTCAATGAGGCCAGCACAGAGGAATAATCCTCCAGAGTGACCGCCTCCTGCGACTGGAGCACGGTAACTCTTCCATGCTCTGGAACCAAGATCTCAGTTGGCAAAACTTTAGGTCCAAAAAGTCTTCCCCAAACGATGGGGAGCTTGGCCATGGATCGGCGCACCGGACCAAGAAAACGATCCAGAAGGCTATGGCAAACGGCCAACACTCTTTCATTCGTCATGACGTGCTCCGAGGGAACCAGCCACCGGCGAGGTCCCAGACCCATATTGCGTGAAAAAAATCGTGAAGGCCAGCGTGGTCCTTAGGATACTGCACCATGGCATCGGCCCAGCGACGCTGCGGAGAAGATGGAGCCGCTTTCGGATCTACAGGATCTTCCAAGGGTAATATCAGTTCCGGCTGTTTCAGCGTCTTGTCTTTCAAATGGAAGCGGAAGGCGAAGTCGCGCTCTTCACCTGCGCTCTGGCCGCTCCAGACGAAGAGAAACTCATTTTGTGGAGGCTTGTCCCGGTATGAAAGCAGCATCAATGCTTGCTCCTGACGCTGGGAATCCAAAAACGCCTTCCGGTACTCACCCTCGTATTCTGGACGCAACACCGACCAGAGCGAGTCTTTGTTTTTCCGGCTGAGATCCAGATTTTCTTGAAGCAGATTGAGCAGCGCAGAGCGTGCTTCGCCCACCAGGATAAATTCCGGCGCGACCAGTTGGACCCGGACCTGGGGTAAACTTTCGCGGTCATCCACGCCAATCAGCACCTGGCTGCGAATAAACGGCGTGCCCTGGTCCTCTGGTCCACCGGCCTTGCGAGGCACGGTGTAACTCAGTTGGGCGTGAACGTCACGCAGTTCATAGAACGACGATTCCGCAAAGGCGTCGTCACCCGAGTCCGAAAGTTCAGTGCGCGTCCGCGTATATCCATTCCACATGCCCTGCGTGAAATCGCTCACCGAAATTGCTCCCAGGCGATCGGGCAACGCGACATCCGGGTGTTCATCATCCGTCAGGTTGCTATGCTGCCACTGGCGAAAGGTGGCGAACAATTCCGCAAATGGCTGCCAGGGAAGAACACGGCCTTCCATATCAATGTAGCTAAAGACAGCCAGCGGTAGGTCCGAGCTGGTGTCTAGAAGAAAGATGCCGTCGCGATCTCCTCCCAGCCGGACTACCAGGTGGCGCGTGTCGTGACCCAGCCGCAGGAAAATGAGGCCAGGATCATCTGAATGGCTTGAGTAGGCCTCATCTAATTTGCTGATTTCGCGCTCGAATTTCCGGGCATCTAATTTTTGCAATCCATCTTTTACCTCGTTGAGCAGCCTTGGCCGTTCTTCCAAAGGGACGATAAAAGGTGGAAGCAACAGCCTGACAGGCGGCACCGCAGGAAACGTGAGACTTCCCGGCTGTGACTCAGGCGCCAGATAAAGCGAGAAGTTCAGGGTATTGAACAATTGCTGCTCCGTCGGCTGATCGAAAAACATGACGGTATTACCTTTTTTCACAGTAACCCCGAACTTTGCTTTCACTGAGACCCGAGGAATGGAATAGCTTCTCCACACCGCGCCACCAATCGGCTTTTCCAGTTCGAGCTCGGTCTGATGCACAGCCTCAGCCGTGGCCACAATCATTTCCTGGACGGTTTGCGCGATCCCGTTGCTTGCCATGTTCCTCTATTTTGCTGGCGTGGGTTTTGGAGGCCGCGCTTTCTGCTCCCAATCGCGAATGCTGGCGGCTACGTCCAGCAAGATCTGGATAATTTTAGTCTGGCTGGCCGAGATTGAAACTGAATCCGGGGAGACCTTTTCATCGAGCGAGACCCGCGAAAGTTGAAACGCTGCGCCAGGCTGCGAACCGGCTATCCAAACAATATAGGGACGCGAACTGTCCTGGGGATTGCGGAAGACCGTGGCACTGGCACGCAATTGGTCCTCGACTGTTGTCGAGCCGGTTGCTTTTTTTATTGCCTCATCCTTTTCTGTATCCAAGACCAGAAATGAGGGAATGGTCGCAAACGCTCCTGGTGGTGGCGGAGATGCAACAATATCGAAGCTTATACTGCTCTCAGCGTAGTTGGTCTTATCCGTGGGCGAGCCGAACAAACGCACAAACAGGTTACTTCCGGTCTTCTTTTGCAGGCCGACCTTCGCCTCGGCCCTGACTGTAGGGATGGAATAGAGTGCAGGCTGCAGGCGAGGGTCGCTGATAGCGCTTACATACTTGAGCGATTCGTTGTCCAATCCCTGCTGGGCGGTGACCAACGATGAAGAAATCAACTGAAATATGTCTTGCAACTTCAGATCCTGCTGGCCTTCGTCGGTCACTGAAACTGCAGGTGCCGCAACGGCCATGCGGGCTGCTGCCGGTGCTCTCTGGCGCTGGGCTGGCTTCTTGCCGGCCGCCGCCCTTGCAGCCCTAGAGGGAGCAGCGCCAGCCGGCTTCGGCTTTGCCGGCTGACCTGCTTTCTTCCTTCTTCTGTCCTTCTTTTGCGCGCGCTTTCCCTTCTCTTCGGCCTTTGCCATGATTTATCCGACCGGTCTGGGAGGAGAGGAAGGCGCCGGCAAGGATCCAAAATCCTTAAAGGCTTCGGCAAGAGCTTTGTACCTGTTGTCGTCGGGTAAGGCGGCTCCGGGGGCGGCGGCCGCCGCGCTCAGCAGAGTCTGCATGACCGCCGGATCGGCGGGAACTGCATTGAGCACCGTGCGGATCAGGGCTGCGGCTTGGTAGTCCGTCGCCGTGCGCTTGGAATAGGAAGCGTTCACCATGACCGCAAACGGGACGTTGATGCCCAGTGAGCCACCGACGCCCAACTGTGACTCGGTGGTCATCTGCAGGTCGGCGCGGACCTCCACTACGGTCTCGGTGAACTGATAGCGTGAGGGGGCCATGGCCTTGAGCAAGTTCAAGAGTTGGTCCGGCGGCGGCGCCGAGGTCTTTGAGTAGAAGCTGGAAATGGTTTTCATGAAAGCGGTGAGTTCTTCCACGTAGTTTACATCCATGCGCCGCTGCGCCTCGGCTACGCTGAGCGCCAGGTCGCTTATCAACTTGGGGAGCGTTTGAAGATTCTTATAGAAATTGTCAAAAGTCGTAAGAGCAGTGTCAGCCATATCTTTCTCTCAAACTCTCAATCGTCAGGATTTGGTTGGTGGAGGCTGAGGCGTGCGCGCCACAGTCATTTGGATCTGGAGCTGTGCGCTCCGGCTGTACTGATATTGTTGTGAAAATGCATGGTTGAAGAAACGCACGGCAAATTCCGAGGTCGTGGTTTTCTGGGTAAAAAACTTGCAGCTTACTTGGGCTTTCTCGACCACCTGCGCCGCAGGGAGAAACTGTTGCGCCAGTTCTCCGTATCCGGCGCTCCGCGCCCATTGCCAGAACTGCTGGAACTCGCGGGTGTCGTCCAGATAATCAGCGTCAAGCCTCTGTTGCTGCACAATCACATTGGC
>DATMMY010000476.1:0-6525 GCA_035569515.1 Candidatus Solibacter sp.
CGAGCCAAGCTTCTTTACCTGGCGAAGCTGGTCGCGGAAATCTTCCAGGGAAAACCCGCCGCCGGTCAGCGCCTTCTTGGCGAACTCTTCCGCCTTTTTCGAGTCGATCTTGTCCTGGGCGTGCTCGATCAGGGTCATCACGTCGCCCATGCCCAGAATCCGGCCTACGATGCGGTCAGGATGGAAGGGTTCCAGCGCGTCGTACTTCTCACCTACGCCCATGAATTTGATCGGCTGCCCGGTGACGTGGCGGATGGAGAGCGCCGCGCCGCCGCGAGCATCGCCATCCATTTTGGTCAGGACCACGCCGGTGATTGAAAGTTTCCTATGGAACTCTTCTGCGGAGCGGACGGCATCCTGGCCGGTCATGGCGTCAGCCACAAACAGGATTTCCTGAGGATTCAGGATCTTCTTGAGAGACTCCATTTCGGACATCAGCTCATCATCAATGTGGAGGCGTCCGGCGGTATCAACGATCAGAAAATTGCAGCCCGTATTGGTGGCTTCTCTGCGGGCCTCTTTGGCCAGACGCTCCACCGTGGGAGTATCGGCCTTCTCGACCTTGCCTTCATAGAGATTGGCCTTGATGGCGTCCGCCACAACCTTAAGCTGCTGCCGGGCGGCGGGGCGGTAGACGTCCACGGAGACCAGCATGGGGCGGTGGCCGCCCTTCTTAAGCCATGCGGCCAGCTTGCCGGAGGTGGTGGTCTTACCGGAACCCTGAAGGCCGGCCATGAGAATAACGGTTGGCGGTTGCGAGGCGAATTTCAGCTTGGCCGTGTCTTTTCCCAGGATCTCGACCAGTTCGTCGTGGACGATCTTGACCACCTGCTGGGCAGGAGAAAGCGCGGTCATGACTTCCTGACCGATGGCTTTTTCCTGGATGGTGTCAATGAGCTGCTTGACGACCTTAAAGTTGACGTCCGCCTCCAGCAGCGCCATGCGAATTTCTTTGAGCGCTTCCTGGATGTTCTCCGGCGTCAGGGTCCCCTGGCCGCGCAGATTCTTGAATGCTCGCTGTAGTTTTTCCTGTAGGTTCTCAAACATAGAAAAAAAGCAGAATGCCCGCAGGTATCAGGATGCCGAAAGATGAAAGATGCGGGCCCGGATTTATTGTATCAGCCCTGCCGGGGCTTCTGAGGCAAGCCAACCCCACCACCTACCACTCCTTCGGCTGCGCTCGGGGCAGGATCTTCGCTATGCTCAAGGGCAGGCTCCGACGCAGAGTGCTGCGAGGCAAGAGCAAGGAAGAACCATGGAGCAGGAACAGACAACACAAAAATACGGCGGGGACGAACTTGAGATGCCGCAATAAAAATTGATCTGACAAACGGACGTTTTCAGAAATCGTGTTAATGCCCTTTCGCTACGGGTTCTCCAAAGTTGGCCGTTCCAGAAGCTTGGTCCGTAACCAGATTTGCTTTCAGCTCAGGATCCGTGTCCTATACCTATTCGTGAAAAGGCCACGTTGCAGAGTATGCTCCCCGAGACGGGAGCCTGCAAACCTAACAAAACAACGTGCATTCAAGGAATGGTCTCTGTTATAGTACCTGAGAATCGACGGTGCGTAGAAGCCAAAGCCTCCTATTGTCTCAATGTGCAGACGTGGCTGGCTAGCTTAGGATCAAGAGAACAGCTTCAACGTTGCAAAGCAATTGCGTTTTGATTATGAAACTGTGAATAACATGGACCAGAAGCAACTAGCCGCACCGAAGCGGCCCATATTGGGTCACGAGCAGCTAGGATCACCGCGAAAACTACAGGCTAAGGTCAGTCCACTGGCCCTCCCTGTTTACAAACGCCAGGAGCAGAAACAACCAGCCGCACCGAAGCGGCCCATATTGGGTCATGAGCAGCCGAGATCTCAGCGAGAACTGCAGGCTAAGCTTAATCCACTGGCTCTTCCTGTTTACAAACATCAGGACCAGAAACAACTAGCCGCACCGAAGCGGCCCATATTAGGCCACGAGCAGCTAGGATCTCAGCGAGAACTCCAGCGTAAGCTTAATCCGCTGGCTCTTTCTGTTTATAAGTCTCAGCTCACTTCTACGGTACATCAGAAAAAAGAAGCTCCTGGAAATGGTTATCTAAACTCTACAAATCATGGACCGGCGAAGCCAGCTATACACTGGTCACGTCTGCCACTGAAAGCATTGCGGCAAAAGGTCGAGATAGCTACTTCGCAGCCAAAGCCCACTGTGAATAAGCCTTCCAATGGCGCCCAATCCCGGTTGAGTCATGGATCGCGTAGCATTTCAGGTACTGTGCAATCAAAAACAGCACCCAGAGCCGGCGCCCGGCCGCAGGTGTCAACAGCAGTTGCCCAGAGGCGCGTTAGTGTAATCCAGCGGAATATATTTGGCGACGCCGCTAATTGGCTGAGCGAAGGCATAAGTTCTTTATTGGGCTCCATTCTATTTCCTTATGTTGAAGACGATGATGGCAACCCTATTTATCTGGGCAGCCATGAGATATACAATATCGAGGACCGAGAGGAGGAGGAATTTAAACGAACCAGGCCTGTCGAATATAAGCAGTCCCGATGGGATACTACAATGAGAAACTGGGACACCAATTCAATGCCGACTGCATATAGTTTTGCAAGCACCAAAGGCAATAAGGCTTGGCAGTATACAGCCACCTTACAATGGGTAGTACCCGGTCGCCTCTTAAAGCCGGAGAAAGTCAGGGCTCATGTGCATTATTATGTGGACATCGAGAGAGCCTGGAGACGCGGTGGGTCTGACACATTGAAGGTTCGCAAAGTCAAAGGACACTTCTGGATTTCTGATCTAGATAACATGTCTGGACAGAC
This sequence comes from Candidatus Solibacter sp., assembly GCA_035569515.1. GTDB lineage: Bacteria > Acidobacteriota > Terriglobia > Terriglobales > Acidobacteriaceae > Angelobacter. The sequence goes on from DATMMY010000476.1 coordinate 2,816, forward strand.
GCCACAAAATGTAGTTAACAATGCACCTGCTCTTCCTGACGGATGGGACCAGCATTATCTTGATTATGTTGACGTGAGAACAACAACCTATCTGACAAATGCGCATAGCAATGGTAATTGGAATTGATCAGCAAGCAGCATGGCGAATCAGCATATCGCCGAGACTTCCTTTGCCGCAAGGATGGTATTGCAATGAATGGTGACTGTATCTTCTACGCGGCGCGCATATCCGCCCGCGTAGGTAATCATGATAGGAATATTGCGCGAACGGGCCACGCGCAGCACCAGTTCATCGCGCGTCTTCAGCCCCTCAAGAGTCAGCGCCAAACCGCCTAGCTGGTCTTCTTTGTAAGGGTCAGCGCCGGCGATGTAGCAGATCAACTCCGGCTCAAATTGGCGGAAGGCTGAACTGAGTGCCTGGTCGAGCCAGCCAAGATACAAATGATCATCGGCTCCATCGGGCAGATGCACGTCAATGGACGAAGGCGGCTTGATGACCGGATAGTTGTTGGCCTGGTGCAGCGAGATGGTAAAGACTTCCAGGTCTCCTGCGCTGGAGTCCCGCAGTTGCGCATTGGTGTTGCGCAAGTTGTACTGGACACTGCCCACACTTGGTAGAGGCTGGCTGGCATAGCTCTTGGGAGGAAAAATGCCGGCGGTGCCATTACCGTCGTGGACGTCACAGTCCACGGTCATGGCGCGCCTTAGTTTGCCATCCTTGTGCATACGCTTGATCGCTACTGCTACATCATGGATCACGCAGAAGCCCTCGCCATGGTCAGGGAAGGCATGGTGGAACCCGCCGCCGACATTCACGGCAATGCCATCCTGAAGCGCGAGATCGGCCGCCAGAATGGAGCCGCCAGCGGAGAGCCAGAAAGCCTTGACCAGTTCTGGAGAGTAAGGAACCTCCATCTGCATCTCTTCCATTGCCGACAAAGTCCCGGTCTTCAGCTTGTGGACATACTCCGGCGTGTGGACCAGCAGGATGTCTTCATCGCTCGCCATCTGGGGCGTAACAAAATCAGCAGGTTCTGCCAGCCCGGTTTCCAGAAGCCGCTTGTGAATCAACCGATATTTTTCCGCAGGAAACACGTGCGCGCCGATAGGCAGGTAATAGTCGTCGCTGTAAACCAACTTGAATGGAAGCATGACTGTTCAGATTAATGGAGTGGAAGCTGGGGGGCAAATCAGCATTCAGTACTCAGCATTCAGCCAACCTCTGATTTTCGCTGGCAGTTGTGGCTCTGCCGCACTTGCGGCGAAATAATCGGCTTTGTTGCCCTCCTCACTCTCCTCCGCGTTGCGCTTTTGTTTTTGGTTGTGACAGGTTTGTTTGTTAGAATTTGAAGTTAACTAAACTTTCCCGTTCAAATTTTCCAGACATCTCTAATCTGCGAAGGGCCATTACGGGCGAGGAGTGTGTAGAGAAGTGAAACGCGGCAAAACAGCGGTAATCATAGGCGCCCAATGGGGCGACGAAGGCAAAGGCAAGATCGTCGATGTCCTCTCGGAAAATTTTTCAGTAGTGGCCCGTTATGCGGGAGGCCACAACGCCGGGCACACGGTCATCATCAAAGGCAAAAGGTTTGTGCTGCAGCTTGTGCCCTGCGGAGTTCTGCGCAAGGGCTGCCGTTCGGTGATCGGCAACGGCGTAGTGCTGGATCCCATTGCTTTTCTGAAAGAAGTGCAGATGCTGCGCGAAGCCGGGGTGCAAGTGGACGGCAATCTGTTTCTCTCCAACCGCGCTCACGTGATTTTGCCGTATCACCGCATGATCGAGATGGGGGCGGAGAACGCTCCTGGCCGGGTGAAGATCGGCACCACCTCCCGAGGCATAGGCCCCGCCTATGAAGACAAGATGGGCCGCCGCGGCCTGCGGGTGGCCGACCTGCTCGATTCCAAGCTGCTGCGCACGACCATTGAAAACGCCTGCCGTGAAAAGAACATGATTGGCCACGCGCTGTTCAACTCCGAACCGCTCGATCCGGACAGCATGTACGACGAATACGCCCGCGCAGCCGGGCAGATCGCCCCGTTTGTTACCGATACCGCCCTGCTGATCAACAAGGCCATCGCTGCCGGAGATTCCGTAATGTTTGAGGGCGCGCAGGGCACCATGCTGGATATCGACCATGGGACCTATCCTTTTGTTACCTCTTCGAGCGCGACTTCGGGAGGCGCGGTGACGGGCACGGGTGTCGCGCCCAACGCAATCGCGAATGTGATTGGCATCACCAAAGCCTATTGCACCCGGGTAGGCTCAGGGCCGTTTCCCACGGAAATCGAGGGGGAGATCGGCGACCAGTTGCGGGCCAAAGGCAATGAATATGGAGCGGTCACCGGGCGTCCACGGCGTTGCGGCTGGGTTGATCTGCCACTGCTGCGCTATGCCCAGATGATCAACGGCGTGAACTGGTGGGTCATTACCAAGCTGGATGTTCTGGACGAACTGCCGGAGATTCCCGTCTGTGTGGGCTACAAGATCAACGGTAAAAAGACCTCGGAAGTTCCGGCGCTGGCCACCGGCTTTGAACAAATCGAGTGCATTTATGAGAAGATGCCGGGCTGGAAAAAGTCCACAGAGGGCGTTACCAGCTTCGAGCAATTGCCCAAAAAGGCCCAGGAATATCTGCATTTCATCGAGAAGGAGAGCGGGGCAAAGATCGGCATGGTCTCCACCGGCCCGGACCGCGATCAGACCATCTCGCTCCCGGAGTTTGAAGCCGACTTGGCTGATTCCAGAACCACTCAAAAACACGCGAGGGCGAAATGATCGTCTTGAAAGTTGATATGGTGGTAAAACCCGGAACAGAAGAAGAATGTAAGCAATTCATGCGCACCATGCAGCAGCACTCACGCCAGGAGCCAGGATGCCTGACGTATGTTGGCCACCAGTCCACACAAGATCCGCGACGATTCATGTTCTACGAGCAATATAAAGACCAGGCCGCGCTGGACGCGCACCGTAATGCGCCTTATTTCAAACAGTACGTGACCAACGGACTGGGCCCTCTGCTGGAACAGCGTGTTGCGGAGCTTTATGTGGCGGTGGAGTAGGCGGGCGGTGGTTGTTTTTGTGTCGCTTTCTCTCTTTTTTGCGTTGCTCTTTCCCTTTTGCGTTACTCCCTCCCTTTTGTCATCCTGAGCCGCGCTTTTGCGGCGAAGAGCTTGCCCTGCGGTCCTCCGAAGGGACCTATGCATGCTCGTCGCTCGTGTAAACTCTTTTGCGAGCGACAATGCCATGCCCTTCGTGCAACGATTTTATTTCGTCTACATCGTGACTAACCGATCAAAGACGCTCTACGTTGGCATGACCAACAGTATTCTCCGGCGCATTTTCGAGCACAAAACAAAAACAACTGAAGGGTTTACCAGCAAGTACAGATTGGACCGGTTAGTTTATTGGGAACGCCATACAAGCGTTCACAGCGCCATCGCGCGTGAAAAGCAAATCAAGGGCTGGCTGAGGATCAAGAAAATTCAGTTAATCGTGGACAAGAACCCCACATGGAAAGACCCGGCGGCAGATTGGTACTCTCAGCTGCATGCAAATCATAGGTCCCTTTGGAGGACCTCAGGGCAAGCTCTTCGGCGCAAAAGACGCGCCTCAGGATGACAAAACGTATAGAGTATTCTTGGTAAGAATTTCAAATCAATCCCATGCAGCGCAAAGTCTCACTCTTCGTCCCCTGCTATATGGACCAGCT
>DATMMY010000477.1:0-4986 GCA_035569515.1 Candidatus Solibacter sp.
AAGGGCATACACCGGATGTACTTCCCAAAGCGAGGCCCGGTGAGGATTTGGACTGGACGTTGCCGTGCAAGGGACGTGACTCCCATCGTAGAACATATGTCCCTGGACCCTGACTGGATTATGTACCAGGTTCAAATTATCGGGCGTCCAGCCTGTGGGCCTGAAGTGCGGGCTCATTTCGGCTGTGGTGCTCTTGCATTCATCGTCAGCCGTGTTTTGCACCAGGACAATGTGGATGTCATTGGTGGAAGTCCCGCCAATATTGCAGTTGACCGCTTCTCCGCCGTTCACGTCGGAGTAATGGGCCTCTTTAATGAAGGCTATGTAGCTGACGTATTTTCCTTCGCCCAGTTTGCCGCCTCCCGGACTGAGCAGCACACTGCGGTCCGGAATGTTCTTGGGTATCTGGGCGCTTTCCTCCTGCAGCTTGAGCAGGTCCTCATACTTGACTTCTTGAAGCGGTTGGCCGCTTGCGCAGAAATTGTTCTTGGCCCGGCTTTCCAGCTGTTTTGCCGGATTCGAACTTCCCCCCTGAATTCCGCAATGATCGTCGATGGCGGGGTTGCGTACTCCATCGAAGGGCAAGCTACACACTGGAGTGAAAGACCCTGGCCCCGGGACCGGCTGGACTTGCTCGGTCGACTGGCTACCGGAGGTCGACGCGGTGCTATGGCTCACGGCCTGGTGGGCCAGCCCCAGCGCCAATGGCAGCACAGTTGCGATCTTTGCGATTCGTCCTGCCCGGGCGGGAGAGGAGGAAGGTGTTCGGCTGGTCGAAGTAGTGTGTTGCGTCGGCATAAAACCTCACTCAATCGTGACTATGGCCACGTCATAGGCGTTACAGGGCACCCATCACTATCCTGCACAAATGCTGCCCGGACGGGCGATCACTTCCCGCTTGGCGGTTGACCCTCGGCTCCATCCGCTTTCGGCGGGACGTGGGGCGGTGTATCCGTGATTCCCGCAGGATCACTAAACTGGATGCCTTTGCTCACCAGATAGGAGCTGCCGCTAATCCCCAGAAGCGTAAGGATTTCTGTTGGTATTGTCTTTGGGAATTGAATCCCATTGGGGTTCCCGATGATTACGAGAAACAAACTGAGGGCAATTACAAAAGTAAACACCAGAAACTGAAAGCGAGACATGCTGGCCCCGCCATTGGTCTCACTGATTAACTCGGAAAGGTCAATTTTCCCATCCCAAATTCGCCAGATCACGACTAAGCCCAGCAGTCCGATAAACACGCTGATGATATATCCGGTAAAAATGGTTAGTCCTTGAAGTGTCAACATATTCAATCTCCTGTTATTCAGAGCTTCTGTTCGAATTCTTGCGGCCGGCGCCAGATCCTGCTCCCGCAAGCCACCTGGAATAAGCTTTCCCGGCCAGATAGATCACATTGCTTCCCCCCACAACAGCGGGCCAGTTTTGAGGAATGGACGGAAAAGTTCCCGGGTTCGGATTCGTCAGGACCAGCGTGAGGTAGTGAAAACCCGCGCCTAACGTAAAGATCAAAAGCTGGAGCCGCTCGGGGCTGAAGTATTGGTTCTTGTCCTTTGGCCGTCCGCTGATTCTTCCCTGGAGCAACCCTGTGGTCTTGATTTGCCCAGTAAGCAACTGAATCGCTACGGTGCCGGCCAGGGCCGCAAGAAATATCGCGATTTCCCACCTGATCAACTGGACGAGTAAAGTCATACACGAATACCCGTGGTGCTGAATCAATACCTCTGCTTGGATTGGGCCCCGTAGACCGCAGAACGGAATTCAATCTTGGCGCCAAAACTAATTGATGCAATTCCTGGGCGCTTGTCCGCGCTGCTCTAGTTACTATGAACGTGAAGTGTATCGTATTTCCTTTGGCGCGCAAGCATTTTTTATTTTTCTTTGGCGGGCGATTCCAAAACGGGAAGGCGCTCCTGATCCTGATTTCTTTTCGGCAAGCCGGCTGCGGGTCCGGATTGGCCAAAGGCACAGCTTACCGCTGTTTGAGCGCCTGCCATTGCTGCAGCAATGACTTGAGCTGCGCCAAGGCCTCTTGCGTGGCCTCCGTTGCTTGCTTCGTTGGGGCAGCGTCAGCGCTATCCACAACGATGGCAAGATGACCGAGAACTCCGTTCAACCCCAGCAGGGAAGGCTGTTGTCTCAATGGCCTTCGTTGATTTCCCTCTGGCTCGCCCAGGAGCACTGCCGCTTTGCTTGCTGCGTCGGACTTTCCCCGCGAGATTAGATCGCGTATTTCATTGATGGCTTGCGTATCCTGCTGCAATCCAGTTGCGATCTCCATTTCCAGCGCAAGCTGCTTTTCCAGATCTTCCCTCGATGCCTGCACACGCGGATCCATAATTACCTCCACAGGCTGAGTTAGAGTCTGGCCGCCGGCAGTGAGGCGGAACTGATAGCTGCCGGGCAGTGCCTGCGGTCCCTGCGGCTCAATCGGAGTGTTTTGCCCAAATGCCGTAGACATGCTGTATTCCGGAAATTGTGCTGGACGCGGCATGTAACGCAGGTCCCAGGCGAACCGATGCATTCCCGCTTCGGTCGAGATTGGCGCTGGCGGCCGAAGCCAGTTGGAAGTAAAAGGTGGAGGAGTGGAGGGCGCTACGTAACGGTCACTGCTGGAATAACGCCGGACCAGCTTGCCATTGGCGTCAAGAACCTCCAGAGTCAGACCGCTCTGGGCGGGAGATTTCAGGTAGTAATAAAGGACGGCGCCGGCAGGAGGGTTCTCTCCAGCGGGCTCCTCCGGCGATAAAGGCGTGTCGCGGTTGATGTTGGGCCGGATGCGCATGGCCATCGCCGGCTTGAACAGATGAACAGAGGAGCCAGCCACTTCAGGACCGATCTCGCGCAGGGGGGTGATGTCATCCAGAATCCAGAAGGAACGGCCGTGGGTAGCGATGACCAGGTCGTTGTTCTTCACCACCAGGTCGTGAACTGGGCTGACCGGCAAGTTGAGCTGCAATGGCTGCCAGGAGCCGCCATCGTCCAGGGAAAAGTAGACCCCTAACTCGGTCCCGGCAAAGAGCAGTCCTTTCCGTACCGGGTCTTCACGGACGGCGCGAACATAAGCTCCGTTGGGAATGCCGTTTGTGATCTTGCTCCAGTTTTTCCCGTAATCGTGCGTGCGATAAAGGGCCGGAGCAATATCATCGAGCCGGTGGCGGTCAACCGCGGCATAGGCTGTGGCGGCATCGAAGTGGGAAGCCTCAATGATGCTGATCTTGCTCCAGTCCGTAAGCCCGGCTGGGCTTACGTCGTTCCAGCTCTTGCCATCATCCTGGGTTAGGTGGACCATTCCCGTATCGGCGCCCACCCAGATTTCACCCGGCGCAACGGGTGAGGGCGCGATGGTATAGATCACGCCGTGTCCCTTGGCTTTTGCATTGGCCACTGTTGTGGGGTCTGACGGGGGCTTTGGCTGGGTTCCGGTCAGGTCAGGGCTGATCTTCTCCCAACTCTTGCCCCGGTCTTTGCTGCGCAACAGAAACTGTGATCCGTAATAAAGAACGTGCGGGTCTTGCGGAGAGAATACGAGTGGGGAAGTCCAGGCGAAGCGGTATTTCGCATGGGCGACGTCTCCAAAGCTACTGACGGCCGCGGGTGAAATGTCCTGCGATTGTCCCGTGCGATTGTCAAAGCGATGGAGGCTCCCGAAGGTGTCGCCACCATAAATAATGTTGGGATCGCCCGGATCAGGAGCGATATAGCCGCTCTCCCCGGCCCCCACCGGATGCCAGTCGCGGAAAGTAATGGATCCGTAATCGCTGCGGCTGGCCGTCGAGATGGTGCCGCTGTCCTGTTGCGCGCCATAGACACGATAGGGGAACTGGTTGTCCACCGCAACGTGGTAAAACTGCGCGGTCGGCTGGTTGTACCAAGAACTCCAGCTCTTGCCGCCGTCAACACTGATGCCGGCGCCCTGGTCGCTGCCGAAGATCATTCGCTCGGGGTTGAGAGGATCGATCCAGAGCGCATGGTAGTCATCTCCGCCGGGCGCGCCTTTGATGGCTTCAAAGGTCTTCCCGCCATCCCTGGAGCGATAGATGGAGACATTCGGCAGGTAGATGGTGTTTGGGTCTTTGGGATCAACAATGACCTCGCCGAAATACCATCCGCGGGAGCGAACGCGTGGATCGGTTCCCACCAGGGCCCAGTTGTGGCCGCCATCGTCTGAACGGAAGAGGCCGCCTTTTTCGGTGTCGATCAGCGCATAGATACGTTGCCCGTGGGTCCCGCGCGCTATCGCCAGGCCCACGCGGCCCCAATCTCCTGCGGGCAGACCGCCGCCGGTGACTTGCTTCCAGGTAGCACCGCCATCGCCCGATCTGTAAATCGCTCCGGAGCTACTCATGGGTGGATACGTGCTCCATGGCGGACGGCGCGCGCTCCACAGCGATGCGAATATCGTTTGCGGATTGTCAGGATCAGGGGCGATATCAATGGCGCCGGTGTTTTCATCTTTCGAGAGGACCTTCTGCCAAGAGCCTCCTCCATCGGTGGTGCGGAAGATGCCTCGCTCGGCATTCGGGCCATAGGCATGCCCAAGGGCCGCCACCAGAACTGTGTTGGGGTCCTTGGGATCAACGACGATGCGGCCTATGTGCCGTGAATCGCGCAGGCCGATGTTGGTCCAGCTCTTGCCGCCATCACTCGACTTATAAACGCCATTCCCATAGGTAAGGTTCGAACGGAAATCAGGCTCGCCGGTGCCTGCATAAAGGGTGTTGGGATCTGAGGGAGCAACCGCCAGCGCGCCAATGGAGCTGATAGGCTGGCTGTCAAAAACCGGCTCCCAGGTCACCCCGCCATTGGTGGTCTTCCAAACGCCTCCACCCACAGCGCCAAAGTAATAGACGTTCGGCTGGTTCTCAATGCCGCTGACGGCAACGGTGCGTCCACCACGAAATGGGCCGATCATCCGCCAGCGCAGTCCGCTGTAGAGGCTGGGATCAAGCTGCTGTCCAACAATCGAGTGAGGCAAGAGCA
>DATMMY010000478.1:0-6326 GCA_035569515.1 Candidatus Solibacter sp.
CGGCAACGCTCTTCCGCTTCACCAGATATTCCTCGACGAAGACGGAAATCAACGCCGCTGTCGGCACCGACACCAGTGCGCCCAGGATTCCCGCCAAAGCTCCGCCCAGCACCAGGGCAATGATTACCGCCAAAGGAGAGAGATCGACGGTGGACTTCATGATCCGGGGAGCGAGAAATGCGCTCTCAAGCTGCTGATAGACCACGTAAAAGATCAGCACGCCTACGAACTTATTACCGGAATCGAAGGCAGCCACAGTGGAGGCCAGTGCCGCGGCACTGAGAGGCCCGACCACCGGCACAATATTGGCCACGCACGCATACATGGCCAGCACATAGAAATATTTCAAGCCCAGGGCGTAATAAACCACGAAGCTGCAAATGCCCAGCGAGAGCATGAGCAGCGTCTGGCCCAGCAGCCATTTCCTCATCCTCAGTTCGGCCCGCAACAGGGTGGCAGCCAATCGCGATTGGTGCTGGACGGGGAAAAGCGACACTGCCCAGTGGAAGGTCCGCACGCCATCAATCATGAAGTAGACAGTAAGGATGATTCCAGTGAAGAGGCCAAAAATGCCGCCGGCTACATTGCGGAAAAGCCCGGCCGCTCCTCCAACAATTTCACCGCCATATTTCTCTAACTCGCTCGGGTTGATCTGATCGACAAACGGCAGACCTCGCAGCCGTTGGCTCAGCGCAGAGAGGTGCTTGGGCCATTCCGAAGCAAATTCGCGGACATTCCGGTAGACCGGAGGAAGGGCAAAGATGAAAAAAATGGTGATGCCCAGGACGAGAGTCGCCATGAGCACTACAATGGCAAATCCCCGGCCGGGCCTCCAACCGTTGATCCTTAACTTTCGCACCACGTTAACAGCTGGGGAGATCACCACCGCAAACAGCGCGCTCACGTAGATCAGCAGCAGGACGTCGCGCGCTGCGTAAGCCGCCCACAGCGAGAGCAGAACAGCAAAAAAGAAGAGGATATCGGAGCGGTGGTTCTTGCCCATAAACGTCCACAAGGAAGTGTTGGGTGCAGTTTACCCTAGCGGAGTTGCTCCATCGAGTTTCGGAAGTTCAAGGTTAAGGACTGTACCTTCAGGGATGAGCACGCTGGGGCGACTGAACCTCGGTGTCGCGGACGATCTCGACATTACTGGCGGGAATCGCCATCCTGACGACCTTGAATTGATCATCCACCCAAAGGAACCACTGCACGCCATCGCTATCCAGCTTGATCTTGTTTAACTCCACATCTAAGCCTTTTACCTTGATTTTCTCCATCCCCAGAAGCTCCATAACGGCGGATGCCGAGGTATGCTGGCGCGGCACCAGAACGCCAAAATGGCTGGGGCCACATAACAATTGCTCATCTTTCCGCACGCAACCCGTTGCCAGATACCGCCAGACGAGGACCTCACGGTGGGAAAAGAAATTGTCGTCAAGAATCACGGTCGAAAGCGGGAGGATATAAGGGATGTCCTGTTTTTTCTGGTCAGCGGGCGTGAGGTGCTGCACCAGGAATTCGTCTTTCGGTTCCACTACGGACTCTTCTTTCACCCCTCCAGTGGATCTCCAGGTGTAGAGCCGTAACTCCCCCTTCGGAGTGATCTGCATCTCCGAGTTCTGATCAGCCTTCTGGCTACCATCATCCACCCTGATTTGGGAGTTGGCGATGCTTACATCTGCCCGCTGCTCGATATGGAAAGTCTCTGTTCCGATGCGCCTGCCATTCACGAAGATACCGAAGCTGCCGGCATCCACCACTTTCCCGGTTTCTTTTTTTCCTTTTTGCTGGGCGCACGCCGAGCATGCCAGCATCAATACCGCCAGAAAAAGAGTTCCTGTTTTCATTGCCGTACCTCCGCCTTCCGAACTTGATCTGAGTTTGCCGTGCTGATCCACTGCTCGATCTCAGCCACCACGTCTTCCACGGCCTTGCCGCCAGTCTCCACTTGAAAGTCGGCCAGGTTGTAAGCTCCGCGCCGGCTCTCAAAGAGCTGCTCGAATTGCGCGCCCTCCCGGGCCAGTGGACGCTGGCCGCCGGATTCGTTGCAGCGCCGCCGCAGTTCTTCCAAAGGAGCGTTCAACAGGACGGTCATTGCTTCGAAGCGCCGCAAGATCTTCCGATTCTCGGCTTGCGCGAAGGTCCCGCCTCCAAGCGCGACCACGGAGTCAGCCTGCCGAAGTTCGTTTTCCAGCAAATCCGCCAGGGCCACGCGCTCCAGCTCCCGAAACCCTGCTTCACCGGCTGCGGCAAACAGATCTGCAACGCTGGTTCGCTCGCGTTCTTCAATGATCAGATCCAGATCATAGAAGGCCCATCCCAGCCGCGAGGCCAGGGCCTGGCCGACGGTTGATTTGCCGGCACCCATGAATCCGACCAAAAATACACTCCGCCGGGTTGGAGACGATCCGGTCATGCATGATTCGCCGTTCATCATTCTGAGCGCCGCCTTTAATGCTTACTTTGTCCGGCTGCGCTCTTTATTGCTTCTTAACGCGGATTCTACCACTGAAGGACTGCAACTCCACCGAAGATGATCCGGAATTAGAGGTGCCTACCAGGGAACGTCCTGGAGACGGTGCAAATGTTGGGTGGGATTTTTGCTGGAGGGGAAAATCATTTTCCGCTGATCCGGTGAGCGAACGGGCGGTCAAGTCCACCGAGGCGTTCTCGGGAAGAGTTACGTTAATTGCGCCGCTGTGTGTAGTCATGCTGTAAGCTCCTCCGCCGGAGCAATCGCCGCGATAGCTGATATCGCCGCTGCTGGTGCCGATCGTGATCCTGGGGCCGGAAACGCTTTCAAGCTGGACCGCTCCGCTGCTGGAGGTAACTTCCACATTGCCTCCAGTGATATTCGTCAGGACCACCGGAGCCGTAATGCTGCGCACGCGAATGTAGGTATTGGCCACATTTTTTACAGTGATCCGTCCGATATCGGAGGAGAGCGACAGGTCCGAGTTCAGGCTCTCCACGGTAATGGGCGCTGCGGCCGTGCTTACCGTGACCGCGACACCGGCCGGAACGGTGATGTCGTAATCGACTTTGGACTCGTCGGCGGAGAGCCTCTGGGAGAGCACATGGGTGCGAATCTCAACCCGCTTGCCATCTGGCGTGCCATTGGAATCCACCTCAACCTTGTCGGAATGGGTGGTTGCGTTGACGACGACCTGTTGAATGCTGCCGGAATGCAGGGTAACGGAGCCGCTGTTGTTCACAATGTTGACTACTCCGCCCGATACAACCTTAATGGCGGCGTGATTCCGGGAATCGCCCGCCTGCGCAATGGTCCCAGCCAGCAAGAGGACAACGGCAAAAATCGCTCTTGAACCAACCTTTTTCATCACTCTCTCGGTGCCTCCTGTCAGCTTAATCAAGCGAGCGAACCGTCGCCATTTCATACAGAACGGCTTTTTGGTGGTAGGCGTCTCGCAGATGTTCCTGCACCAGCGCATCATCCGGGTTCTCGTTCGCCGCTTTCCGGGCATCGGCGATGTAAGAATTTACCTCGCGCAAGCTATCTTCGTAGGCACGGCCCAGGTCCGGCTGCCGCGAGGAGACCTCGCCGAGCAACTTCTGGTCGTCACCATCAAATTGAACGGTGGCCGCCGCATGATTGGCGTTGGCTTCCAGCGATGGCACGGAAGCTGGATGGTAGTTCATCAGGACGACGACCAGGGCGGCAGTGGCGGCCAGCGCCAATACCCACCCTACGAGCGTCCCATTTTTCTTCGGCTCTGCGATTGTCGGGTATTTCGTAGTTTGTCCCTGGCGGGACATTCGACCCTCCAAAAGGCCTTCACGCTGGAGCGATTGCTCAATGTTCTTCCAGACGCGAGGATTGGGATCGTGCATGGGTAGCAACAACCTGGCCTGTTCGGCAATGTACTTCAGGTCCCGCACCAGTGCCGCACACGACTCGCAGGTACTCAGGTGGTTTTCCTGTTCGGGGTCTCCGCCGCTTTCAATAATGTGCGGCAGGACGTCCTGAAACTGCTTGCAGTTCATCTTCTTATCCTCTCCCGACTTGTAGCCCAGCCGCTTCATCTGCTGCGGGTGGCCTTCTCGGCTCTGCTGAGCTTGAGCAGGTCGCGCAATTTCATGCGCGCCTTATGTAGTTGCGATTTGCTGTTGCCAATCGAACAGCCCATCATCTCGGCTATCTCGTTGTGTTCGTAGCCTTCAATATCGTGCAGCACAAAGATGATCCGGTAACCTGGCGGCAGGCTCTCAATGGCCCGCTCCAGGTTCACGCGGTCAATCGAGCCGGCCAGCACATTGTCGCGCGCGCCAATGTCTTTCCTGGGGCCGTCCTCGTGCTGCGGTTCCAGCGCTTCATCCAGTGAAACTTCCGGCAAGCCCTTCTTGCGCAGATGCATCAGCACAACGTTGACGGCCAAGCGGTGCAGCCAGGTCGAAAAGGCCGACTCGCCCCGGAAAGTCGCGATCTTGCGGTAGAGCTGTAAAAACGCTTCCTGCGTCAGGTCTTCAGCTTCCGCGGTGTTGCCAGTCATACGCAGGCATAATGAGTAGACGCGCCGCTTGTGGAGGCCGTAAAGGCCCTCAAAGGCTTCTGCGTCACCGCCCTTGGCTCTATCAATCGCCTCTGCTTCCGACAGCCCTGACGCGATGATCTTCTTTGCTTGTGTCAATTGTGCCCTTTTGAGGCCGCTTATCCGTTTAGGATGCGGCGGAGTAGCTCGCTCGTTGCACTACTGGTGCTCTGGAATATCCTGTAAAGAGGTAATTGAACCTGTTTGAGGAGCTTTGGTTGCCTGCACGGGTCAAAATGAGTGTAACTTTTACCCATAATAGAACCTTCGCGCCGCTTCCGGCATTGAGACCATAAACCATAAAGCGGTAGGAATCGGGAGTTTCAGACCTGGTTCCGCTTTCTCCTGGCAAACAACATCGCTACCACAGCGTAAAGTATACCGTTAGCCAAAGCCGTCCAGATCAGTGGCATGTTCAGCAGGTAAGCGGGACATGTTGGGAGAGCAATTCCTCCCAGGCGGCGGCCTAGCGACGGATGTTCAGTCACAAAGAACGTGGTCGTCAGAACCAAATGCCAGAATATACACAGGACAAACCCCAGCGACCCAAATCCTATTGCCGCCCTTACCGTCCGAGACATTCTTTGCCAGAAGTACAGCACCAGGCCGATAGCCATAGCGCCCGCGGTCACGGCGATGAGCTTCAATTCAAAAATTGGTTTGCTGGTGACTTCATCCGGAGGAATCATGGCCAGTACCATTGATCCCAGCGTGATAATGAATCCCAGAAGACCTGTGACCCAGACACCGGCCTTGCCACCGGGAACCAGCACGGCATGTTCATTGGTCTCCCGGTCCGGACGGTATGCCAGTTTGATGACTGAGGCATACATGTACAGAAACGGCAAGAAGTACAGGATGATCGCAGCATCCACCAGCAATTGATACGCTTCCAGGACCGTAGTGTTGATCTGGGAAAAAACCAGAATTGCTCCGGAAAACACCGCTTGAACCAGAATCGCAACGTAAGGCGTCTTCCAGCGCGGATGGATCTTGCCAAAAGCTGCCGGCAGGTAGCGGTCAATACCGGCCACAAACGGGACCCGGGCGACGCCAGCCACCGTTGCTCCCACTCCCCCGGCATTGCCGGCTGTGACCAGTAAAGCGGCAATGATGCCAGCCCAAGCTATCCCCATGGCTGCTGATCCGTTGGTTATGGCCTGGAACACTCCGTTGCGAACGTCAACGCCCGCAGCCGGAAGCACAACCAGAAGGGCGACTGTGGCCACGATGTAGATCAAAGCAATCAGCGCGGCCGCGGCATAGATGGCCCGGGGAAAGGTCTTGCGGGGTTCATGGACCTCCTCGCTCATGGCGCAGACCAGCTCCATGCCCGTGAAGGCAAAGGCGATGCTTGACCAGAAGTTGACAGTACCCAGGTTCCAGACTGGCAGAGAAGACTTCCAGGAAAACTCAGTTGCGCTTCCCCGGTGAATGGCGAAATAGATGCCGATGCCCACCAGCATAAGCAAAGGCACATAGGTACCAACGCCTCCGGCATTTTGCAGCCACTTCCCTATGTTCAGGCCAACAATGTTCAGAACAACCGGAATGGCCAGCAAACCCAGCGATGCCCACAGCAAATAATGCGTATTGGTAGCCAGCCAGCTATATTTCGGACCGCCGATGTAGACCGACATGGCGACGCTGGCAGTCAGGAGTCCAGGGAAATAGAAAACGGTGTAGGCCCAGTAGGACCATCCAGCCACAAATCCGTGAAAATCGCCAAACGCCTCCTTGCTCCACACGTATAGCCCACCTTCCGAAGGGAAACGA
>DATMMY010000479.1:0-3828 GCA_035569515.1 Candidatus Solibacter sp.
CGCAGGGTCACCGGCAAGCGTTCACGCAGAAGTTCTTGGACAGGCTGGTTCAAAGATTGCGAGACGCCCAGATCTCCACGCGCCAGGCCACCGAGATAACGAAGGTAAAATCGAGGAAGGTCCGAATTAGCCAGACGCACCTGGCGAATTGCCTGAAGGCTTTGGGCCGAGAGGTTGCTGTTGAGTTGTTGCTCATCGGAGGTAAAGCCGGGCGCGATGCGCATGAGCGTAGCGCCGATGAATCCGGCGATCAGCATGATGGCCGACAACCGCAACAACTTGAGCGCCATCAATTTGAACAACATCAATTTGAACCACGGGGAGCGAAGCATCACCTAGCCATTTGTGTTACCTGGCCAAATTATCCTGGCCGCCGCCTGAAGTCTGGATGCCGGCGATGGCGGTAAACGCCTTGCTGCTGTGGTGCTTCTGCTTTTCCAGGTACATGCGGCGATCAGCTTCCGCCAGCAGTTTTTCGGCATCGGCTCCGTCGTCCGGAAAAACAGCGCACCCTACGCTCAGGGCCAGAATGTCCTCATTGCAGACCTCACGTCCTGCAGACCGCGCCAGTTCGCTCAGGCAGACGCCTCGCGCCTGGGCGGCGGAGACACTCAAGCCGGGCGCGACAATCACGAACTCATCGCCACCCATGCGGGCCACGTAGTCGTATTCGCGGCAGGAGCCTTGCAGGCTCTTGGCAAACAGGCGCAGGAAACGATTGCCCTCCAGATGGCCAAAGCGATCGTTGATCTGCTTAAAGCCATCCAGGTCGCAAACCATTACCGTGACTGAGGTGTTCAATCGCTTGCAGCGCGCCAACTCCCGGTCAAGGTGAAGAAAGAGAGACCGCGCATTCGGCAACTCGGTCAGATAATCGGTGGTGGCGGAGCTCTCGGCTTGCTGGAAGGCCAGCGCATTCTCCACTGAGAGCGCCACCTTGGAGCTGATAGCCAGCAGGATGCGCAGATGGTCGGCCGTATAGGCGTCCCGTTCCGCGCGGTAAAGAGTAAGCACGCCAACCACTCCGGCAAGACCTTCCAGCGGCACGGAGATAGCGGAGCGTAAAGTGCTGAACCTGGTGGGGTCGTTCATATATCCCGGCTCAACGGAAGGGTTCCCATTCACTATGGCTTTGCGGTTCTGGGCGACCCAGCCGGAAACGCCTTCGCCGAGGGGAATCCTCAATGAAGCAAACAGGCGGAAATTATCGCCATTCGCGTACTCCGGCACCAGTTGTTCCCCGCGCAGAATATAAGTAGCAATGGAGTCATAAGGCACAAGGCGTTTCAAACGCACACTGAGCACGGAAAGTGTCTCATCGAGGCTGAGCGAGTTGCCGAGATCATGGCTCAATTCAAACAGGGTCTGGGCTTCCTGGCGGGCAGCGGCAATCGAAGAGAGGAAGGTATGTTGGCCCACGCGATCCACGCCGTCGCCGATTTCAAACCCGGTGGCCGGCTGCAGGCCACGGGGCACTTTGAGATCAGTATTGAGCTTTTGCCTCTCTACATTTCCGGACTGCGAGCGGGCAATCTCTTCCAGTTCTATATAGTGCTTTTGCAGCAAGGCCACTACTTTGGGATCGAAAGCTTTTGCGGATTGTTCGGCGACGCGCTTCATCGCCTCCTCCAGAGGCAGCGCCTGACGATACTGCCGATTGGATGCCAAAGCGTCAAGGCAGTCCACCGCGGAAAGAATGCGGGCGCCAATTGGGATTTGCTCGCCTTTGAGTCCGTCCGGGTAGCCGGAACCATCCCACCGCTCGTGGTGGGAGCGCACGATCGGCACTACGGGATATGGGAACTGGACCCGCTCCAGGATCTCCGCGCCCACAATGGGATGGATCTTCATCTTTTCAAACTCTTCCGGAGTGAGCCGCCCGGGCTTGGAGATGATGTGCTCCGGCACTGCCAGCTTGCCGATATCATGCAGCAGCGCGGCAGCACGCAAGGCTTCCAGTTCACCCGCCGGCAGGTTCAGCCGCTTGGCCAGTTCGATGGCATATACACGCACGCGCTGAAGATGATCGTGGGTAGTGTGGTCCTTAGCTTCAATGGCCAATGCCAGGGCTTCAATTGTGCGCAGATGAAGTCCTGCCATCTCTTCCACATGCCGCTTTTCGTTCTCCAGCTTGCTCAAATAAAGCCGGTACGAGCGATAAATCACGAACATGGCCGGCAGTGCGAGCAACGAGGTTTGCCAGTTCACCTTCTGATTCATCCAGCTCACCATGCCGGCAATTGCAGCGCCCACCAGATAGTAGGGGAAAGACCAGAAGTAACAGTCTGTCCAGACTTTGCGCAGGGACTTGCCTTCCGTCAGCGAAATGATGGTGGCTACCGGCAGGGTGTTCAGCAGAAAATAGACGCACGCTGCAAGCATCAGCAACAGCGAAGAATTCTGATGCATGCGATGGTTCAGGGGCCCATGAAAGATGAAATACGAGGCCCAGATGGCAAACGAGACGCTGGAAACGTTAAAGACGACCTGCTCTAGTTTGGGCCAGTTGCGCCGGCTGATGAAAGATTGCGCCAGGATCGCAGCACAGCCGATAAACAGGGTCTCACTGAAGTTCAGCTCAACAATGCCAATCAGGATGAAGAGAAAATTCACCGAGACCGTACCGGTGATTTCCGGCAGGTTAACCTTGAGCCGCGAGGCGACAATCGAAATCAGGAAATAGGCGACGAACTTAGGCAGATCAGGGATGGTCCAAGTCCATGCCCCGTAAAGCAATGTGGAGAAACCAAGCAGGCAAACGGCAATAAGAAACAACAGCGCCCGTCTTGACATAAATCCTTAAAGAGACCCCTGATATCTTATAAGGCAACTCGGGTGCCAAATACCCTGAGACAACCCTAATTTGAAACAAGCGTATTATCAGGCAGTTGCGTTAAAGGATTTTAACGATACCACGTTTGCCAAGGCAATGTGAGACAATTTGTCGTCATATTGAAACAACAGTGCGTCAGATCGTCACACCCCAAAGGTCTCATGCTGGGATAACCCAAGATCGCAAGCTGTGACAAGATGTCACGGCCACTGTCCCGGTAGTCCAACCTTCTGAGTGCAAGCCACTTATCAACAATTAGAGATATTTAATGAAAATAGCTTGAAGACAATCTGTCACAGGCCCTGATCCGCAGATTCGATCCAACCAACTGAAATCAAAGTACTTAAGCATCGTTACCAACTTGGTACCGCAGGTGCAATAGCTACCGGCGAAAGTTATGCCGGAATTGCCCAACCAAGTGCATTCCGGCGGACTCCAGAGAGGCAACGGTCTCATGATTCAGCGCAAGGCACGCGAAATTATCTTCAGCCGGGAGAGACGAAGCAGACGTCTCTGGATGCCGCTGCTGCGGATTCTGGTGGTGGGTGTTTCGCTGATCGCGGCAGCTCAGCAGAATCAAAGAAACAACAACAAAGTCTCGAACGAACTCGCCGAAAAACACCAGCGCGCGATGACGGCCAGTGTGTTTTCAGATGAGATGGTCGATGTTATCGTGCAGTTCAAGCACCCTCCCGATAACCATCATTTTGACAAAGTCAAAGGATTCGGCGGGAGTGTCACGAAGAGGTTAGCGTCAGTGAAAGGCGGGGCCTTCCGGTTGCCACTCTCGGTGGTGCGGTCCCTGGCGGATGACCCTGAAGTCGCCTACATATCCACGGACCGGATTGTGCGTCCAAGTTCAACCGATCGCTATATACAAGCAGTTGGAGCCGACTATGCCAATTCCATGGGATGGACGGGCAGCGGCATCACGGTGGCCGTTATCGACAGCGGTATCAGCTACCATGACGACCTTTACCATCGCGTGATCTACA
>DATMMY010000480.1:0-8399 GCA_035569515.1 Candidatus Solibacter sp.
AATGCGGCGCGCCAATAACAAGACACTCTCCGATCTGCGCTACAAAACCGACAACAAATTTCTCTGGTCGCAGCCCTTCCTGCAGCAGTCCAACTCAAAAGTGGAGGCGAATTTCGCGGACGTCAGGAACTATCTATACAAGGGGAAGAAGATCGACCAGCAGGTACACCTAGGCTACGACCTTTCCATTACGCAGCATGTGGATGTAATGGCATCCAACGATGGCCGGGTCGTGTACGCGGCTCCCCTGGGAATTTATGGCAATTGCATCGTTGTAGATCACGGCTACGGATTGCAATCCATTTACGGCCACTTGAGTGAAATCGGGGTCCATGAAGGCGATATGGTCAAGCGCGGGCAGTCCATGGGCAAGAGCGGCATGACGGGCATGGCCGGTGGAGACCATATCCACTTCAGCATGCAGCTCGAAGGAATCCAGATCGATCCGAAAGAATGGTGGGACGCTCACTGGATTAAAGACCACGTTGCGAAGCGCGTGAGCTTGCCGGGATTTGAGCAGTGAATTTGATAGACATCCAGTAAATCACTGGCCTGCCGTCAAGAAAATTAAACTGATAGACCAATTTCGTTGAGCAGGATCAGCAGGCCCTTATATACACAGTATTAGCAGCATCATTAAAGTTATGCGTTAATTTGTCATCCCGAACGAAGCGCATCGAATGCGCTGGTAACAAAAACGCTATAAGGCGCGCAGTGAGGGACCCCGGAAATGTGTCAAACGTAGATGCTGATACGAGGCATTCTAACGAAATCCTTGATCTTAACGAGCTTCATCAATTCGCTGGTTCTTGACCTGGAGATCTGTTGCGCTCCGGCTTCATAGAGGCGCTACGTTCGGGATGACAACGTGTAGCTAAGCACGAATAAAATTCCTTCGGCTCACCTCGGGACAAATTTATGCCCTCTTACAAATCCCTATGCTGTTACAAGTCTTCATCAAAGACACATTTTTTCTAAATCTAAGCGGTAACGACCAGCAGCAAGGGAACTTGCAGCTACTTGTACAACAAATACTTCCCTCTCATCTCCACGAACTTCTCCAACTCATCCCGCCATTCCTGGGCAATTGCGCGAGGATCGGCGCCGGCGCTCAAAGCGTTGAGCGCCGCTCGATTGACAAGCAATGGCATCATGCTCGCTATCTTCCAATCGTTGGGGTACAGTTTTTGTAAAGCAGAGGCCAGCTCTATTCCCATCTCCGGCGAATCGAGCACGTTGCGCTCCGTGACAATGAGATTCACGCCGCCGCAGCGCTGGTTTGCATAAGGGCCGCTGTTGGGCGTGAACGTAACGGGCACAAAGCGGACTCCCGCAATCAGACGCTGGTTCAGGGCATCCGCCAGAGTCCGAGGATCGATCCAGGGCGCGCCTACAACTTCAAAAGGCGTATCGGTTCCGCGCCCTACGGAGACGTTGGTTCTCTCGATCAGCGCCACACCGGGATACAGGATGGCCTCGTTCAATGACCGCAAATTAGGAGAAGGGTTAGTCCAGACGATTCCGGTTGAGTCGAACCAATCGCCGCGCAGCCAGCCCTGCATGGCGACCACGCGCAGCCGCGCGCCTATTTTGCGCTCCACATTGTAGAGCTGTCCCAGTTCTCCCAGGGTCATTCCGTGACGCACCGGCACCGGATGATAATTGTTAAAGTTCTTCTGTTCTGGCTGAGACACCGGTCCTTGCACAAAAGAACCGGTAATCGGGTTGGGACGATCCAGCACTACCACTTCGGTGTTACTCTGTGCGGCGGCTTCCAGCAAATATCCCAGAGTGGCTGGGTAGGTATAGAAACGGGCGCCCACATCCTGAACATCCACCAGTACAGCGTCGAGCTTCCTCAGAATATCGACAGGAGGGCGGCGTTTCGCATCGGAGTCTCCATACAACCCATAAACGGGCACGCCGGTGATGGTGTCCGCGGACTGTTGAATGTCCGTGGTGTCCACCGCACCAAAGATTCCATGCTCTGGACTGAAGATGGCTGCCAGCTTGATACCCGGCGCAGCAGCCAGCACGTCGATCGTGCGCCGGCCCTGGGAGTCCAGCCCGGTCTGGTTCGTGAGCAGGCCAATCGTCACCTGTTCCCTGCCGTGCTTCAGAGACTCAAAATTTTCTTTTTCCAGAACGTCAATTCCGGTCAGCACATGCCCGTTGCGGGCCTCCATGTGTCGCCCCGCCGGCCGGCTTTCGTTGTAGCCAGTGATCGTTACGATCCGGTCATTCGCTTCAGCGGTTACCTTCAGGTCAAGTACGGAAGCCACCGTGTTGGCCACCCGCGACCGCAGCGACACCACCGGGACGCCGACCTGCCGGGGGCGAACACTGTTCGTGAGGAGAATGATGTAGGTCTTGCTGTATGGGTCAATCCACATGGATGTGCCGCTAAACCCGGTGTGACCAAAAGAGCCCACCGGCAACAGTTCGCCCCGATTGGTAGAGAAGGGGGAGTCGATGTCCCAGCCGAATCCCCGGACCTCCACGGCATTGGGCGGCTGCTGCGGTGTGGTCATCTTTTCGATCAGATCAGGGGTCAGGATCTTGTTGCGGTCGATCAGGGCCTGGGCATAGATTGCCAGGTCTTCGGCCGTCGAAAATACTCCAGCGTGTCCGGCAACTCCACCCATGCGCTCCGCCGTGGGGTCCTGAACCGTGCCTCGCAATAAGTGATGGTTATCAATGGAGAGGGTTGTGGCAATCTGTGGCTGCCACGAGAACGGAGGCAGAAAACGGGTATGCTTCATCCCCAGCGGCTGAAAGATGTGAGCATCGGCATACTTATCCAGTGGAAGGCCGGAGACCCGCTGCACCAGCTCACCTAAAACAATAAAGTTAATGTCGCTGTAGACAAATTTAGCGCCAGCGGGGTTTTGGAGCTTTTCTTCATGGGCGCGGCGAAAAGCTTCCGCTTCCCCTTCCCAGGGAACATTCAGATCGAGATCTGGCCGCAGGCCGGAATAATGGGTGAGCAACTCGCGAATGCTGATGGATTGCTTGCCGTTGGTCCCGAATTCAGGGATAAACTTGCTGACGGCATCGCTCAGCCGCATCTGCCCGTACTCGACCAGCCGCATCACACTGGGAGTGGTGGCCACAACTTTTGTGAGCGATGCCAGATCAAAGACCGTATCCGTGGTCATGGGATCTGCTTTGGGCGAGAGGCTCCGCAACCCAAATGCCTGCTCATGGACGATCTTCCCGTTATGGCCGATCAGCAGCACCGCCCCGGTAACGCCTTCGCCGATCACCATCTGCCGGACAAGAGCGTCTACCGGGGCAAACCTGGGATCTGCTTTCGCGGCTTTCGCAGCTTGGGGACTAGCCGGCGATTTTCGCGCCTTCCGCGGTTTCTTTTGGGGAACGGCCCCAAGACAGCAGGTTACCGTAAGCCAACAGCTAAGGATGAAGGCAGGTATGCGTAGGAATTTCATCTATCAACCGAGTGTGTTATAAACCAGAAACAAAAGCAACCAGAGATTCTGCGGAACCAAAACCAACACCATGCTTTCTGAGGATTTTGCCAGCCAGGACGAGCGCTTCTCTCGCGCCTTTCAGGTGCTGGCAGCCGGTATTGACCAAAAAGCGTTCCCAGGCGCTTCCCTTGCCATAACCCATAATGGGCGGCTTGTTGCGCTGAAGGGGATAGGCAGGTTTACCTATGACCAGAATTCATCACCGGTCACCGCGGAGACGGTGTATGACCTGGCCTCCATCACTAAAGTAGTTGCGACCACGGCAGCCTGCATGGTCCTCTATGAGCGCGGGATTCTCCAGCTGGAGCAGAGGCTGGTAGACGTTCTACCGGAGTTTTCCGGTCATGACCCCCGCCGGCAAAACGTCACCTTTCGTATGCTCCTGGCGCACTCGTCCGGTCTTCCGGCCTATGTGAGATTGTTTGAACGCGTCCGTACGCGGGAAGATCTCATCCATGAGGCCTTGCGCTTACCGCTTGCGGCCGCTCCCGGAAGCCGCGAAGAATATAGCGATATCGGTTTCATTCTTCTTGGCATCGCCCTTGAACGCCTCACAAAACAACCTCTGGACCGGTTCTGCCAGGCTGAGATCTTTTCCTGGCTGGGGCTGGAGCGCACAGCGTTTCGGCCTCCATGGGAATGGAACCCAATGATTCCGCCAACGGTGGATGACCGGACGTTTCGGCACCGCATAGTCCATGGTGAGGTCCATGATGAAAACGCTTGCGTAATGAGTGGTATCGCCGGACACGCCGGGGTCTTTGCCACCGCCCGGGATGTTGCCAGCTTTGCTGATTGCATGTTGGAGCTTGGCCACCAATTGGTCCAGCCCGGAACCATCCAGCTATTTACCCGGCGTGAATCGTGGCCGCCCGGCACCTCGCGTGCCCTGGGCTGGGACACGCCTTCACCTCCCTCACAATCCGGGAGATATTTTTCCCCTTCGTCTTTCGGACACCTGGGCTATACGGGAACGTCACTCTGGATCGATCCCCATCGGCAGCTTTCGGTTACGCTGCTTACAAACCGCGTGTGGCCGGATTGCGCTTCGCAAAAGATCAAGCAGATACGGCCCGCATTTCACGATGCTGTGGTTGAGGCACTCAAGTGAGCATCCAAAACATGGAAACAGAGCAGCAGAATCCTGCGTCCGCCGAACTGGACACCCGGTCGACGCTCGAAATAGCCCGCATCATTCATCATGAAGATAAGAAGGTAGCTCCGGCCGTGGAAAAAGCCCTGCCCCAGATTGCCCAGGCCATTGACGCCATTGCCACGGCCCTCCAGCAGGGCGGCAGGCTCATCTATGTGGGCGCAGGAACCAGCGGACGCATTGCCGCGCTGGACGCCGCCGAATGTCCCCCCACCTTTAATACAGCCCCCCAGACCATCCAGTATGTGATGGCCGGAGGCGAAAAGGCCTTGGGAAGGGCCGTTGAACTGAACGAAGACTCCCGCGCTCTTGGGCAACGCGATCTGGCCCGAAGAAAGCCTACAAAGAAAGATGTAGTGGTGGGTATCGCCGCCAGCGGCCGTACTCCTTACACGGTCGCCGCAATCGAGTATGGCCGCAAGAAAGGCGCAACGACAGTGGCCGTGGTCTGCAACCCCGGCTCAGAGCTGGGCCGCGCCGCCGAGATCGAAATTGTTACTGATGTCGGCGCGGAAGTACTCTCGGGCTCTACTCGAATGAAAGCTGGAACGGCGCAAAAAATGGTCTTGAACATGCTGAGCACTGGGGCCATGGCCAGGCTGGGCCATATCTACGGCAATCTGATGGTCAATGTCCACACCAAGAACGCAAAACTGATGGAGCGCGGGCTAACGATCTTACAGGAAGCAGCCGAGGTGGATCGCGAGACCGCAAGAAAAGCATTGAAGGCCGCTGGAAATCAGGTTCCGGTCGCCTTGGTGATGTTGAAGACCAGTCTGAACCGCACGCAGGCGCAAAAGAAACTGAAGCAGGCTAAGGGAAATGTCCGAGAGGCGATTGAAGGCTAGTTTAGTTTCGCACTGCCAACTTCCTATGAGTCCTTTTTCATTTGTCTTCAATTTTTGGCAATTATGGCATTTTTGGCAATTTTGGCATTTATATATCGCGTACTTTGCGGTAAGAATTGATACATGGATAAATTTGTAATCCGTGGTGGTAATCCACTCGTAGGAACGGTCCGCGTCAGCGGGGCCAAGAATGCCGCGCTGCCCGCCATGGCCGCCTCTATCCTTACGGAAGAACCGGTCATTCTTGAAAATATTCCTGACGTGCGTGACATCCAGACGGAGCGCAACCTGCTGGTCTCCATGGGTGCGGAAGTGGAACTGGGCTACGGCCGTGCGCACCATCGCACCACCATCTGCTGCAAGAATCTTGTCAATCCGGAAGCTGCTTACGAACTGGTAAAGACCATGCGTGCCTCTACCCTGGTGCTGGGCCCCCTGGTGGCCCGTATGGGACGCGCGCGCGTCTCCCTTCCCGGAGGATGCGCCATCGGCGCCCGCCCTATTGATCTGCATATCAAAGGGCTGGAAAGGCTGGGTGCGACCATTACGCAGGAGCACGGGTTCATTGAAGCTTCCGCCGAACGTCTGCGAGGCGCGCAGATCGTCTTTGACAAGATCACCGTTACCGGCACCGAAGATCTCATGATGGCCGCAACCCTGGCTGAGGGCGAGACCCTCATGGAAAATTGCGCTCGCGAACCCGAGGTAAGCGATCTGGCCGCCCTCCTGAACAGAATGGGCGCCCGGGTTGAAGGCGCAGGCACATCCACGATTCGCATTCACGGCGTAGCCAAGCTCCACGGCGCTCGCCACCGCATTATTCCCGACCGCATTGAGGCCGGGACCTTTGTGATTGCCGCTGCGCTTACCGGCGGCGACCTGATCGTGTCGAACTGCGATCCGCGACACATGGGCACGCTCTTGCAAAAAGTCCAGGAGTGCGGGATCAAGGTCAAAACCAACGGCGACTCGGTGCGCGTGATAGGTGACAACCCGCTGACCGCCGCCGACATGAGCACCGAGGAGTTTCCCGGCTTCCCCACCGACATGCAGGCCCAGTACATGGCGCTGGCCACACAGTCGGAAGGAACGTCAATTGTTACGGAAAACATCTTTGAGAACCGATTCATGCACGCCCAGGAGTTGGTGCGGATGGGAGCGAACATCAAGGTCGAGGGCAACCGCGCCATTGTCCGAGGCAAAAGCCCATTAAGCGGGGCCGCAGTTCAATGCTCCGACCTGCGGGCCTCAGCGTCGTTAGTCTTAGGCGCATTGGTTGCCGACGGCGAAACCATCCTGGATCGCGTCTACCACATTGATCGCGGCTACGAACGGATCGAAGAAAAACTGCGCGGCGTAGGCGCCCAGATCCGCCGCATCGGAGAAATGCTCCCCAGGCGCGCCACTGCTCCTCAGGCCACGGCGTGAATTCGATTCACCGCAAAGGGCGCTAAAGACGCAAGGGAACCAAGAAACGCTTGTAGCAAGCACACTTACCCTGGTGAACCAGCAAGCCAGAATCCGCGTGCATCCGGGTAATCCGCGGTAAGGTTCGGCTTCCCATACCCTTCGTATCCCCATTGTGGTCAGATTTTGTTTCCTTTGCGCCCTTAGCGCCCTTTGCGGTAAATCTTCCCCGGGTTTCCGTTTTTCTTGCCTTCCCGGCTCTCTCTACTGTGAAATAGGTTTCATGAATATCCCCAAGCAGGCGTTGAAATTTTCCAAGCCTTTCCGCGTGGAACATGGCAAATCTTTCAGGCTAAAAGATTTTGATCCCGCAAGCACACTCAAGCTCCATACCCAGGAAACGGCGGAGGAGCATCGCCAGGAGAGCATTGCACTGGTAAACGATCTCCAGGAGAAGCTCTACGCCCAGGACCAATGGGCCCTGCTGCTTATATTCCAGGCCATGGATGCCGCAGGCAAAGACAGCGTCATTAAGCATGTAATGTCTGGGGTAAACCCTCAGGGCTGCCAGGTCTACAGCTTCAAGCAGCCCTCAACGGAAGAGCTGAATCACGATTTCTTGTGGCGTACATCGCGATGCCTTCCGGAGCGGGGACGCATTGGCATCTTCAACCGTTCGTATTATGAAGAGGTCCTGGTGGTTCGGGTGCACGACGAGCTTCTGGCCAAGGAGCATCTACCGCCCGAACTCCTAACCAAGAACATATGGAAAGAGCGCTTCGAAGACATCCGCAACCATGAGGCTTACCTGACCCGCAACGGCGTGGTGATTCGCAAATTCTTTCTCAACGTGTCCAAAGAAGAGCAAAAGCGGCGCTTCTTGAAAAGACTTGAGGAACCCGAGAAGAACTGGAAGTTCTCTGAAGCCGACCTGCGCGAGCGCCAGCACTGGGACGATTACATGGAAGCCTACGAAGATGCGATTCGCCACACGGCGACGCCTGACTGCCCCTGGTACATCGTCCCCGCCGACCATAAGTGGTTCACCCATCTGGTCGTCAGCTCAGCGATCATTGAGACTCTGGAAAGTCTAAATCTGGCCTTTCCCAAAGTTGATCCGGCGAGGCGCAAAGAGCTGGAGAAAGTTCGCGCAACCCTGGAGGGGAACAAGCCCCATAAACGGAAATAGCCTGCCAATTCAAGATGGTCTAGCAGCGGACAACGTGCAGCGCCAACCCGGCTTGCGAGGTCTCTTTGTATCTTGCCTGCATGTCTTTGCCGGTTTCATACATAGTCTTGATTACCTGATCGAGCGATACCTGATGTGATCCATCGCCTTTCATGGCAATGCGGGCTGAATTGATGGCCTTCATGGCGCCGAGAGCATTGCGCTCGATGCACGGGATCTGCACCAGCCCGCCCACCGGATCGCAGGTCATGCCCAGATGGTGCTCCATGCCGATCTCCGCGGCATTCTCAATCTGCTCGTTGCTTCCTCCC